>NZ_CAMPHH010000244.1 GCF_946885855.1 uncultured Actinotalea sp.
GTGCGGACCTCTTCTCGGCCACCTGCGCGGCAGGCCCGACGCCTCCGCGCCGGGACCGCTCAGGATGCGTCAGGTCGTCGCGCGCCGCACGGGGAGCGGTCAGACGCGCAGCAGCTCCCGGCGCCGTCCGACCGCGACGAGGACCGGGACGACGCACAGGGCCGACACGGCGGACAGGCCCGCGAAGTCGACGACGGCCAGCAGCGGCCCCGAGAGGATCGCCCCGACTGCGGCGGCCGCGTTCATCGCCGAGTCGCTCGCGCCCTGGACGAGCGGGCGCGAGGCCGGGGCGACCGTCCCGGACAGCAGCGTCGCGGCGGGCACCGTGACCATCGACCACCCGAGACCCAGCAGGAACAGCGCGCCGACGACGGCGCCCGTGCTCGCCGCCCCGACGGTCCCGGTGACCGCTGCCGCCAGCAGCAGCCCCTGGCCGAGCACGATCGTCGGCACGGTCCCGAGGCGGTCGGCCAGGGTGCCCATGAGCGGCGCGAAGGCGAACATCCCGAGCACGTGCAGGCTGATCGTGAGGCCCACGACGGTGATCCCGTGACCCTGGTGGGACAGGTGCACCGGTGTCATGGTCATGACGGACACCATCGCCAGGTGGCTGAGCACGAGCGCCAGGAGCGCGAAGGACGCGGCCGGGCTGCGACGCACCTCCGCGACGGCGGCGCGGAGCCGCAGCGGTGGGGGCGCCGTCGGCCGGGCCGGCCCGTCGCCCGGCACCGTCGCCGCGTCGCCGGTGGCCGTGTCGACGGCGGTCCCGGGCATCACGCCGGCGGACGGGACGGACGGCGCGGCGACGGAGGCCGTCGTGTGGCGGCGCACCACGTCCAGCGGCTCGGGCCGCAGCAGCAGACCGACGACGAGCGCCGTCACCGCGAGCAGGACGGCGCTGATCGCGAACGCGCCCGACAGCGGTGGCAGGCCCGTGCGTGCCTCGAGCACCTCCCCCGGCACCCCCAGGTTGGGCCCGAGCACGGCGCCGACCGTCCCGACCCAGACGACGAGCGACAGGCTGCGCCCGCGGTGGGCGGGCTCGGCGAGGTCGGTCGCGGCGAAGCGGGCCTGCAGCCCGGCGGCCGTCCCCGCACCGAGGGCCAGC
Source organism: uncultured Actinotalea sp. (assembly GCF_946885855.1). Next base: position 1,109 of record NZ_CAMPHH010000244.1, read on the forward strand.
ATCCCGAGGACCAGCAGCGCGGTCGACCCCAGTGCCGCGGAGACGACGAGGACGGCGGAGCCCGCCGCGGCGGCGCCCCAGGCGAGCGTGAGCGCCCGACGGCGGCCGGCGCGCGCCGCGAGCATCCCGAGCGGCAGGGCGATGAGCGCGGCCCCGATCGTCGTGGACGCCCGCGCGATGCCCGCCATCGCCTCCGAGCGCGTCACCTCCTGGGCGAGCAGCACCCCGACCGAGGGCCCGGCCCCGTAGCCGACCGCCCCGACGACCTGCGCGGCGACGAGGACCTGGAGGGTCCGGCGCCGGGCGGCGACGACCTCGGGCAGGGTGAGCCAGCTCTCGCGCACGCGCCCATCCTGCCGCCTCAGCGGCGCGGCGACGGACGAGCTGACGGCCCGACGGGCCGACGGGCGCCGGACCGCCGGGCCGAGGTGCACTGCCCGGCGCTCAGGGCGCCTCGGAACCGGTCGTGACCCGCCAGGCCAGGACGACCGCCACGGTGGCCGTCGCGACGACGGCGACCGTGACGAGCCACGTCCCGAGGGGTAGGGGCGTCAGGGCGAAGAACGTCCTCGCGGCCGGCACCACGTGGAGCGCGACGAAGGAGGCGACCAGCGCCGCGACGAGCGCGACGCGCCCCGCCGTCCAGGGGCGGGCCAGGAGCGCGAGCACCGTCGTCCCGACGCCGAACAGGGTGACGGTGGCCACCGTCCGGGCGGCGGGGATCCCCGGACCGGCCGGTCCCGTCGCCAGGGCGTAGGCGGTGAACGTGGCGGCCGCGGCGACGAGACCGGCCGGGACGGCGAACCGCAGCACGCGGCGGACGAGGCCGGTCCGGGCGCGCCGCGTGTCCGGCGCCAGGGCCAGGAAGAACGCGGGCACGCCGATCGTCAGGGTGCTCACGACCGTGAGGTGGCGCGGTCGAGCACACGCTTGGCGCGGATCTCCTGGACGATCCCCACGGCGCTGTTGGCGACGAGGACGAGCCCGAAGAGCGCGTCCTCCACCGGGCCGACGAGCAGGACGACGACGAGCAGCGCGCCGAGGAGGGCGTTGAACCGCGTGAGCACGTTGGCCCGGACGATCTGGCCGACGGTCCGGCTCGTGCGGACGGACGAGCGGTTGGTCAGGCCGGCGGCGACGCGCTCGGCGACCTCCGCGTCGGACAGGCCCGTGGCGGACAGGTCCGTGGCGGACGGGCCCGTGACGGACAGTGCCCCGGTCATGGCGGCGCCTCCCGTCGCGGTCACCCGGCGTGCGCGCACGCCCCTCGACCCCATCGTCGGCCCGCCCGCCGCTGCCCACCAGGGCCGGTGGGCCCGCGTGCGGACCGAGCGCCCCCGTCGGACGATGGCAGGAGGCCGGCCCCCCACGCGACGGACGGGCCGCCGGACGGAGAGGAGCACACCGTGCCGAAGACGACCAGGAGCGGGAAGCCCCGCCAGGACGAGCTGCCCAGCACCCTCCAGCGCTCCGACGCCAAGGCCCAGCGCACGTTCGCCAAGGCGCACGACGCCGCCGAGGAGCAGGACGACGACCCCGAGCGCGCGCACCGCGTGGCGTACTCGGCCCTCAAGCACTCCTACGAGAAGGTCGGCGACCACTGGGAGGCCAAGGACGAGAAGGGGCCGTCCGACGCGAAGGCCGAGGGCGGCCGCGGGACGCGCGCGGAGACCCATGGCGGCGTCGACGCGAACGCGTCGAAGAAGCACCTCTACGACGTCGCGAGGCGGCTCGACGTCCCGGGCCGGTCCTCGATGAGCAAGGACGAGCTGGTCGACGCGATCCAGCAGGAGAACGACCGCCGCACCCGCGCGAGCCGCTGAGCGCGGCCTCCGGAGCGCGCGCCGGCAGCCGAGCGCGCGCCCGGGCCGGCCGCGACCGGCCCGGGCGCCGTGGACGACGCCTCAGCCCTCGGCGGGCCGGACCTCCCGCAGCAGTCCCGTGGCGACGTCGAAGACGAAGCCCCGGACCTGGTCGGTGTGCGGCACGAACGGGCTGGCGATGATGCGGGCCATCGACTGGCGCACGTCCGTGTCGAGGTCGTCGAAGGACTCCGCCGCCCACTCCGGCTTGATGCCGGTCTCCGCCTGGATCGACGCCTTGAACGCGTCGTCGGTGAAGGTGAGCATCCCGCAGTCCGTGTGGTGGATGAGCACGATCTCCCGGGTACCGAGGAGGCGCTGGCTGATGGCGAGGGAACGGATCTCGTCGTCGGTCACCACGCCGCCGGCGTTGCGGATGACGTGCGCCTCGCCGTCGGCGAGGCCGAGGATCCGGTAGACGTCCATCCGGGCGTCCATGCAGGCGACGACGGCGACGCCGCGCGACGGCGGCAGCGGGAGCGGGCCGGAGAAGGTCTCGGCGTAGCGGCGGTTGTTCTCGAGGTACTCGTCGGTTTCGGACACGGCTTCCTCCTGGGGGTAGGGCGGGGCGGAGGGTGCCGGACGGCAGGGCGCCGGGACGGCCGAGGGGGACGCCGTCGGCGGCAGGGCCCACCGCCCTGCGTGCCACCGCGACGCGCCGCGACCGGTCGACGACCCGCGGCGGCACCCGGTCGGGCGGCGGCGCGGTCAGCGGGTCGGGCGACAGCCCGCGGAGCTCGTCCGCATGAGGTCGACGTGCCGCCGCTGCACCAGCGCCGGGCGACGGGTCGACATCATGATCAGAGGATAGCCCGGCCCGGGGCGGCCACCGCGTCCGTGCCGTCGAGCGCGACGTCGGCCCCCGCGCCGCGCGCGGTGACCCGGTAGTCGCCCGCCCACGCCCGCACCGTGACGCGACCCTCCGCGTCGGTGCGCGTCGTCGCCGGCGGCAGCCACCAGTCACGACGCACGAGGTCGCGCAGCGCCTCGAACGCGGGCTTGGGCGTGCCGTCCGCACGGACGAGGCCGGCGGGGGCGCCGAGCCACGCGCCGTCGTCGGTGATGCCCCAGTAGGTGACCGCCTCGACGGCCGCGTGGGACGCGAGCGTCCGGTAGTGCCGCACGAGCTCGTCGGCCTGGCGCTCCTCCCCCTCGGGCGTGCTCGGCCAGTGGTCGACCTGCCAGTCGTTGAGGTCCTCGACGTGCGGGGGCATGAGGTCCCCGGAGAGCAGGGTCGTCTCGGTCATGTGGATCGGCAGCCCGTAGCGGGAGAAGCGCTCGAGGATCGCGTGCGTCTTCTCCTCGCCCCAGTAGCCCTGGTGCATGTGGCTCTGCAGGCCCAGGACGTCGACCTGGACCCCTGCGGCGAGCACGCCCTCGAGGAGGCACTCGTAGGCCGTGGACATGTCGAAGTCGTTGAGGAGCAGGGTCGCGTCGGGGTTGGCGGCGCGGGCCTCCTCGAAGGCCATCCGCACCGTCGCGATCCGCCCGCGCTCGCGGCACAGGCGCGTGATGCCGTTCTCCTCCTTGTCGAAGACCGGCATGATCACCGCCTCGTTGATCGCGTCCCAGGTGTCGACCAGTCCGGCGAAGTCGCCGACGTCGCGTCGGATCCGCTCGCGCTGCACGCGCTCGACCTCGTCCGTCGGCAGGTCGCGCAGCCACGGCGCGGTCACGGTGTGCCAGACGAGCGGGTGGCCCTTGAGCCGGACCCCGCGGTCGGCGAACCACCGCGCGGCGCGGCGCAGGCGTTCCGTGCCCGGCCGGCCGCGGACCGGTTCGAACCGGCCCCAGTAGAACGGCAGGGTCGCGGTGTCGAAGACCTGCAGGAACAGCTCGCCCAGGTGCTCGAGCTGCTCGACGGAGGCACCGCCGAACGTCTCGACCTCGGCCGGGTCGAGCGTCGTCTCGCCGTTGGCGAGCGGGATGAGGTCGAAGCCGATGTTGCCGATCGCGAGCGCGGGACGGAGCTGCTCGACCGTCACCTCGGTCTCGCGCAGCGGCGCGCCGTCGGCGCCGACGACGGTCAGGATCGTCTCCCGCACGCGGTGGCGCAGGTCGGGACCCGGGTCGGCCACGGCGACGACGGACGGGGTGGTGCTGCTCACGAAGCCTCCAGGCCCCGGCGGGGTCAGCCC
>NZ_CAMPHH010000245.1 GCF_946885855.1 uncultured Actinotalea sp.
GGTCGCGCGCGGCCTCGAGGTCGGCGGGCGACTTCACCGCGACGGTCTCCACGCCGGGCAGCGTACGCCGGGCCAGGCCGGTGAGGACGCCGGCCGGGGCGAGCTCCACGAGCCCCGTGACGCCCAGCTCGAGCATCGTGCGCTGGCACAGGTCCCAGCGGACCGGTGCGACGACCTGTGCCGCGAGGCGCGCGAGCACGTCGGCGGCCCGGCCGTGGGGCGCGCCGTCGGTGGGGGCGTACGCGGCGCCGTCGGCGTCGGAGAGGAACGTGAGGCGCGGGTCGGCGGCGGGCCAGTCGGCGGCGACGGCCGCGAACCGCTCGTGGGCGGGCTGCATGAACGGGGTGTGGAACGCCCCGGCGACCTGGAGCGGGATGACACGGGCCTTCGCCGGGGGGGCCGCGGCGAGCGCGGCCAGCGCGTCGAGGGAGCCTGCGGCCACGACCTGACCACCGCCGTTGACGTTGGCCGGGTGGAGCCCGGCCGCCGCGATCGCGGCGAGCACCTCGTCCGGGTCGCCGCCGACGACGGCGCTCATCCCGCTCGGCTCGAGGGCGGCGGCGTCCGCCATGGCGCGGGCGCGGTGCGCGACCAGGCCCACGGCGCCGTCGTCGGTGAGCACGCCCGCGACGGCGGCGGCGGCGAGCTCGCCGACGGAGTGCCCGGCGGTGACCCCGGCCACGTCCTCGGGCGCGCTTCCGTCGAGGACGGCCCGCAGCGCCACGAGCGACGCGGCCACGATGAGGGGCTGCGCGACGGCCGTGTCCCGGATGGTCTCCGCGTCGGACTCGGTTCCGTGGCGGACGAGGTCGACGTCGGCGGCGAGGGAGAGCGCCTCGACCTGCGCCCGGACGCCGGGGAGGTCGAGCCACGGGGAGAGGAATCCGGGGGTCTGGGAGCCCTGACCCGGGCAGACGATCGCGAGCACCCGCTCACTGTGCCGGGATCGCCGCAAGGGCCCGGCCCACGACGAGCACCAACCTCGTCGCGCGACCTTGTCGGGTTCCTACAACGATGCCGGCCGAGCGGGCGGCCCGGGTGCGGGGCCGACCGGGCGCGGTGGGTTCCGGTCCTCGCTGGTCCGTCAGGTGCCGCCGTCGAGGCGACCGAGCGCCAGCGCCGTCTGGAGGACGTACGCCTCGCGGGCGTCCAGCGGGTCCCAGCCGGTGACCTCCGCGACCTTGCGCAGGCGGTAGCGCACGGTGTTGGGGTGCACGTAGAGCACGCGCGCGGCCGCCTCGAGGGACCGGCCGTGCTCGACGTGCGCGGCCAGCGTCTCCAGCAGTGAGCCGCCGGCGGCGACGAGCGGGGCGTAGGCCTGCTCCACGAGGGTTCGCCGCGCGACGACGTCGCCGACGAGCACCCGCTCGGGGAGCAGCTCGTCCGCCAGGACCGGACGCGGCGCCGTCGGCCACGCCCGCGCCGCCGCGAGCCCGGCCAGGGCGGCCGAGGCGGAGCGCGCGGCCTCGGCCAGGCTCGGCACGGAGGGGCCGATGACCACCGGACCGGGCCCGAACCGCGCCATGAGGGAGGCGGCGGCGGCGCGCAGGTCGCCCTCGCCGCCCAGGACGACGACGAGCCGGTCGCCCTGGATCCCGACGAGCGCGTCGTCGGCGGCGCGCCGGGTGGCCCGGCGCAGCTCGGCCGCGCGGACGTCGTCGAGCGGGTTCGAGGTCGTGCCGACCATGACCAGCGCCTTGCCGTGGCCGCTCCAGCCGAGCGCGGCCACGCGGGACCGCAGCGCGTCGTCGGCGTCGCCCCGGACGAGCGCGTCCACGACGAGGGCCTCGAGCCGGGCGTCCCACGCACCGCGCACCTCGGCGGCGCGCGCGTAGACCTCGGCTGCCGAGAAGGCGACCTCCCGGGAGTAGCGCAGCACCGCCTCCCGCAGGTCCCGCTCCCCGCCCGGGGCCGCGAGCCGCTCGCTGTGGTCCTCCACCACCTCGACGATGAGCCGGACGAGCTGGAGGGTGTGCTGCAGGGAGATCGAGCGGGTCAGCTCCGGCGGTGCCGCCGCGAAGATCTCCCCGGCGCCGTGCGGGGGCGTCGAGGGGTCGGAGAACCAGGTGATGAAGTTGCTGATGCCGGCCTGGACCACGAGCCCGAGCCAGGACCGGTCCTCGGCCGGCAGAGCGCGGTACCACGGCAGGTTCTCGTCGAGCTTGCGCAGCGCGGCAGCGGCAAGCAGGCCGCTGCCGTCGTGCAGACGGCGCAGGGTGTGAGCCTGGTCACGGGTCGCCTGGCGGGCCATGGCCGCAGCATAGGGGGCTGCGCCCCAGGCAGGACGCGACTCCTTGTCGGCTCCCTACAAGGGCGGGACCTGGGGCCCCGTCACCGGGGGGCCGACTGCGGTCATGGTTCGGCAGGATGGTCAACGCGTGATGCGGCTATGGTCGTCCTATGGTTTTGCTCCCACGACTCCGCCGGCTCCTGCGGCGCCCGGTCTCGGCGTCGAAGGTCGGCGTCCGGCGCCCCACGTCGGCCCGCCGGCGCGACACGATCCACGAGGACTCGGTCCGCGCGCTCCTGCACGAGGACCCGAACGACGTCCGCGCGTTCCAGGCGCTCGCGGAGATCGTGCGGCGGCGCGCGGCGGAGATGGGTCCCGACGGGGACCCGCTGACGGCGCCCCAGGACGACGTCGAGAAGCAGAAGGCGGCGGACCTGGCGGTCTGGGCGCTCGCCGAGGAGCTCGCGGGCAACCCCCGCGCCTGGTACCCGCTGGTCGAGCTCGCGCGCCTGTCGGTGCACGACGACCACGAGGGCATGATGCGCCGGCTGCAGACGGCGGCCGAGCGGGACCCGTCGGGGCACGCACTCGCCGAGGGCATCGTCGTGCTGCGCGAGGCGGGCATGCCCGTCGAGGCCCTGGGCCTGGGCGTCGGGCACTGGCGGGTCAAGGAGCACACCCCCGAGGTCGGTCGTCTCCTCGTCCTCGCCGCGCTCGAGGCCGAGCGGCCGCTGGAGGCCAAGCACCATCTCGCGGCGCTGGACCTTCACCCGGACGCGGCCGCCGTCCGGGCGATCAGGACGGAGCTCGGCCCGCGGGTCGAGCAGGCGCAGGAGCACACCCCCGGGCTCTGACCGGGTGCAGGCCCGCAGGACGGCGAAGGCCCCCAACGGATCGGTGGGGGCCTTCGCCGTCGTCGCGGTGGCGCCTCAGGCGTCCCCGCCCGCGGCCCCGGAGGTGCCGGCGCGGACGTCGTGGATCTGGTACCGCTCGATCGCCTGGGCCGGCAGGCTCCGGTCGACCTCGCCGCGGCGGGCGAGCTGCTGGAGCACCTTGACGACGACCGACGGTCCGTCGATCTTGAAGAACCGGCGGGCGGCGGCCCGGGTGTCGGAGAACCCGAAGCCGTCCGCGCCGAGCGTCGCGTAGTCGCCCGGGATCCACGGCCGTACCTGGTCCGGCACGAGGTGGTTGTAGTCGCTGGTCGCGACGAACGGACCCTGCGCGTCGGCGAGCTTCTGCGTCAGGTAGGCCGTCCGCTGCTCGGCGTCGGGGTGCAGGAAGTTGTGCTCCTCGGCGGCGAGGCCGTCGCGGCGCAGCTCGTTCCAGCTCGTGACCGACCAGACGTCGGCCCGCACGCCCCAGTCGTCCGCCAGCAGCCCCTGGGCCTCCAGCGCCCACGGCACGCCCACGCCCGAGGCGAGGATCTGCGCCCGGGGCCCGTCGCCCTCGGCGACGGAGATGCGGTGGATGCCGCGCAGGATGCCCTCGACGTCGACGTCCTCCGGCTCGGCCGGCTGGAGCATCGGCTCGTTGTAGACCGTCAGGTAGTACATGACGTTCGGGTCGCGCCCGTCGTCGCCGTACATCCGCTGCAGGCCGTCCCGCACGATGTGCCGGATCTCGTAGCCGTAGGCCGGGTCGTAGTGCGTCACGGCAGGGTTCGTGCCGGCCAGGATCGGCGAGTGTCCGTCGGCGTGCTGCAGGCCCTCACCGGTCAGGGTCGTCCGGCCGGCGGTCGCACCGATGATGAAGCCGCGGGTCATCTGGTCCCCGGCGGCCCAGAACTGGTCGCCCGTCCGCTGGAACCCGAACATCGAGTAGAAGATGTAGACCGGCACCATGACCTCGCCCTGCGTGGCGTAGGAGGTGCCGACGGCCTGGAACGCGGCCGCGGAGCCGGCCTCGTTGATCCCCGTGTGCAGGATCTGGCCGGACTCGGACTCCTTGTAGCTGAGCATGAGCTCGCGGTCCACGGCGAGGTAGTTCTGGCCCTGCGTGTTGAAGATCTTCGCACTGGGGAAGATCGAGTCGAGGCCGAAGGTCCGGGCCTCGTCCGGGATGATCGGCACGATGCGGTTGCCGAACCCCTTGTCCTTGATGAGGTCCTTGAGCAGCCGGACGAACGCCATGGTGGTGGCCACCATCTGCTGACCGGAGCCCTTGGCGAGCACCTCGTAGGTCTTCTCCGGCGGCAGCGTGATCTCCGAGTGCCGGGTGCGCCGCTCGGGCAGGAACCCGCCCAGCGCCCGCCGCCGCTCGAGCATGTACTGGATCTCCGGCGCGTCCTGGCCCGGGTGGTAGTACGGCGCCGTGTACGGGTCCTCGAGCTGGTCGTCCTCGATCGGGATGCGCAGCGAGTCGCGCAGGGCCTTGAGGTCGTCGGACTTGAGCTTCTTCATCTGGTGGGTCGAGTTGCGGCCCGCGAAGCTCGAGCCGAGCCCGTAGCCCTTGATCGTGTGGGCGATGATCACCGTCGGCTGCCCGGTGTGCGCCGCGGCGGCCGCGTACGCGGCGTAGAGCTTGCGGTAGTCGTGCCCCCCGCGCTTGAGCGCCCAGATCTCGTCGTCGGTCATCTTCTCGACGAGCGCCTTGGTGCGGGGGTCCCGCCCGAAGAAGTGCTCGCGGATGAAGGCGCCGTTCTCCGCCCGGTACGTCTGGTAGTCGCCGTCGGGCGTGTTGTTCATGAGGTTGACGAGCGCGCGGTCCTTGTCCGCGTTGAGCAGGGCGTCCCACTCCCGGCCCCAGATCACCTTGATGACGTTCCAGCCGGCCCCGCGGAAGAACGCCTCCAGCTCCTGGATGATCTTGCCGTTGCCGCGGACCGGGCCGTCGAGGCGCTGCAGGTT
>NZ_CAMPHH010000246.1 GCF_946885855.1 uncultured Actinotalea sp.
GCTCGGCCGTCGCCGTCGCCGCCCCCGCCACCCCCACCGCCGTTGTTCTCGGGCGGCGGCGGGCCGGACGAGACGACGAGGTTGACGGCCGTTCCCTCCGGGACGAGCGAGCCGGCGGCGGGCTCGCTGCGGATGACGCGCCCGGCCTGCACCTCGGCCGAGGCCTCCTGCGTCTGGGTCCCGAGGTTGAGGTTCGACCCGTTGAGCCGTTCCTCGGCGGTGTCGACGGTGAGGTTGAACAGCTCGGGGACGCTGACGTCCTCCGGCTGCTGCTCGATCGCGATGGCGAGCTCGACCTCGCTGCCCTGGGGAACCGGGCCGGGTGTGCGGCTCTGGCGCACCACGGTGCCCGGCGCCGCGTCGCTCTCCTCCTGCGTGATGACCGGGGTGAGGCCGCGGTCCACCAGCGCCTGCCGGGCCTCGGCCTCGGGCTGCCCGACGAGGTCCGGCAGCTCGACCTGGCCGGAGGAGAGCTGGAGCACGACCGGCGTGGCCGGGTCGATGCTCTCCCCGGCCGGCGGGTTCGTCGCGACGACGCGCCCCTCGGCGATCCGGGGGTGGTCGACGTTCTCCGTCGTCACGTTCGTGATGCCCAGGTCGGCCAGCTCCGCGCGGGCCTGCTCCTGGGTGAAGTTCTCGAGGTTGGGGATGGCGACGGCGTCGGGCCCGCTGGACACGGAGACCCGGACCGCCGAGCCGACGTCGACCATCTCGCCGGCGGGCGGGTCGGTCTCGACGACCAGGCCGTCGGCCACCTCCGCGCTCGCCACGTTCTGCGGCTCGTAGACCAGTCCGAGCTCCTCCAGCTGGGCCTGGGCCTCGGCGGCCGAGGCGCCGGCGAGGGTCGGGACCTGGACCTGGTCGGTGCCCTCCTCGCCCCCGAGGGTCAGCACGAGGACGATGCCGAGGGCCGCGAGGACGGCGATCGCGATGAGCCCCCAGAGCAGGCCGCGACGCCTCGGCTCGTCCTCCTCCCCGGGCGGCACGACCGGCTGCTGGCCCGTCCGGACCTGGTCCCACGAGGACTGCGGCGGCAGGGCCGCCGGCGCGGCGCCCATGACCCGCGTCTGCGGGCCGGTCTGCCCCGGCGCGGCGCCCATGACCTGGGTCCGGTCGCCGGCGCCCGGGCCCATGACCTGGGTCGCGCCGCCGTCGTACACCTGCGTGGCCGCGGCCCCGGCGGCGAGGCCCGCCGCGGCCCCCAGCGCACCGACGGCCGGGGCGTTCACGTGGCCGCCGCGCAGCGACGCCTCGAGGTCGGCACGGAAGTCGCCGGCGGACGCGTAGCGGTCCTCGCGGTCCTTGGCGAGCGCCTTGACGGTGATGCGGTCCAGCGGGTCGGGGACGTCCGAGGCGAAGGTGCTCGGCGCCGGCGCCTCCTCCCGCGCGTGCTGGTAGGCGACCGCCACGGGAGAGTCGCCGATGAACGGCGGCCGGCCGGTGAGCAGCTCGAACAGCAGGCAGCCGGTCGAGTACAGGTCCGAGCGGGCGTCGACCGCCTCGCCGCGCGCCTGCTCCGGGGAGAGGTACTGCGCGGTGCCGATGACGGCCTGGGTCTGGGTCATCGTCCCGGCGGCGTCGGCCATCGCGCGGGCGATGCCGAAGTCCATGACCTTGACCGCGCCCGTCGGCGTCAGCATGACGTTCGCGGGCTTGATGTCGCGGTGCACGATGCCCGCGTGGTGGGAGTACTCCAGGGCCGAGAGGACGCCGACCGTGATCTCGACGGCCTCCTCGATCGGCACCGCGGAGCCGTCGCGGAGGATGTCGCGCACCGTGTGGCCCTCGACGTACTCCATGACGATGAACGGGACGTGGTGCACCGTGCCGGCGTGGTCGGTGTGCACGTCCTCGCCCGTGTCGTACACGGCGACGATCGCGGGGTGGTTGAGGGCCGCGGCGGCCTGCGCCTCGCGACGGAACCGCGCCTGGAAGGACGGGTCGCGGGCCAGGTCGGAGCGCAGGATCTTGATCGCGACCGTGCGGCCGAGGCGCGTGTCGTGGCCGATGTGGACCTCGGCCATGCCGCCGCGCCCGATGAGCTCGCCGACCTCGTACCGGCCGCCCAGCATCCGGGGTGCGTCGTCCACCACTACAGGTCCCTCGCAGTCGTCGTCGGGCCTGGTGCTCCAGGTGCCCAGTGGATCATCCCATCCAGGTAGTCCGTGGACGGGGAGGCGCTCGCCGGTACCGGCGAGGAGGGTGCGGGACCGCTCGACCGGGCCGGGCCCCACAGGCTATCCGCCCAGGCCGCCCCGAGGAGTGCGGCGATCACCATGAGGACGAGGGCGACGAACGGGTGCGACACCGGACCCCAGCGGCGCCCGGTGCTCGTGGAGACCCGGCGGGCCGACGACGGCGCCGCGGAGGCCCCGGGGGCCGCGCTCGCGCCGGACGATCCCGACGTCCCGGACGCTGGCGCCGTGGCGTCGTCCGGGGCGGTCGGCGGCGCCTCCCGTCGCGCCGCGGTGCGCCGGCCCTCCTCCAGCGCCGCGGCGTACACGGGCGTCGCCTCGAGGGGGACGGCCGACGCGTCGGCCGTGGGCGTCCCGGGGACGGGCGTGACCTGACCGGTCGTGACCGCGGACGCGGGTGGCGGCAGCGGGACCGCGGGGGGCACGACCGGTGGTGCTGCCGGTGTCCCGGCGCGCGCGTCGGCGTCGGCCACGTCCACGGGTCGCGCGTGCCGGCCCTGGGCGAGCGGCACGCCGTCGGACGGGGTCTTGTCGAGCAGGTCGTCCAGGTGTCGCGCCAGCGAGGCCGCCGAGCGCGGGCGCACCTGCGGGTCCTTCGCCAGCATGCGCATGACGAGGTCGGCGAGGACGGGGTCGATCGAGGCGGGCAGGGGCGGCACCGCCGTGTTGACGTGCGCGATCGCGATGTCGACGGCGGTCGCACCGGTGAAGGGCCGGTGCCCGACGAGCGCCTCGTACGCCACGATCCCCAGGGAGTACATGTCCGACGCCGGGGTCGCGGCGCGGCCCATCGCCTGCTCCGGAGACAGGTACTGCGCCGTGCCCATGACCATGCCGGACGCCGTCATCGGCACCTGGTTGATGGCCGTCGAGATGCCGAAGTCGGTGATCTTCACCTGCCCGGTGCGCGCGACGATGATGTTGCCCGGCTTGACGTCCCGGTGCACCACGCCGGCCACGTGCGCCGCGTGCAGCGCCCGCGCCGTCTGGGCGAGGATCGGCAGCAGGCGCCGCGTGGGCAGCACGGGCTGGCGGTCCAGGAGGTCGGACATGGGCTCGCCGAGGATGAGCTCCATGACGAGGAACGCCGAGCCCTCCTGCTCGCCGTAGTCGTACAGCGCGGCGATGTTCGGGTGCGACAGCTGCGCGCTGTTGCGGGCCTCGGTCCGGAAGCGCTCGAGGAAGCCCGTGTCGCCCGCGAACTCCTCGCGCAGGACCTTGACCGCGACGTCCCGGCCGAGCGCGGCGTCGTGCGCCGCCCACACCTCTCCCATGCCGCCGACGGCGATCCGGGTGCCCAGGCGGTACCGGTCGCCCAGGGCGATGCCCTCCGCCGGCTTCACCGGAGAACCCCTCTCCCGCCCGGCCCCGGCACGTCCGGCCCGGTCACTGCAGGGCCGCCTGGATCACGGCGCGCGCGATCGGCGCAGCCACGGCGCCGCCGGTCGCCTCGCTGCCGAGGGACCCACCGTTCTCGACGACGACGGCGACCGCGATCCGCGGGTCGTCCGCCGGCGCGAACGCCGTGAACCAGGCATGCGCGTCCTGCTCGTTGCCGGTCTGCGCGGTGCCGGTCTTGCCAGCGACCCGGACGCCGGGGATCTGCGCGGCCCGCCCGCTGCCGGACTCCACGACCCCGACCATCATCTCCGTCAGCAGCTCGGCCGTGCGCGGGGACACGGCACGGCCGAGCTCCTCGGGCTCGGACTCGTCGACGATCTCGAGATCGGCGCTGCGGACGGCGGCGACGCTGTAGGGGCGCTGGAGCACGCCGTCGTTGGCGACGGCGGCGGACAGCATCGCCACCTGGAGCGGGGTCACGCGCACCTCGTACTGCCCGATCGCAGAGAGAGCGGTCTGCGGGGCGTCAGGGTCGGCCGGGAAGGAGCTCTCCGTGACCCTCATCGGCACGGACAGGGCCTGCGCGAAGCCGAACGCCTGGGCCTGCTCGCGCAGCGCCTCGGCTCCGAGGTCCAGCCCGAGCTGGCCGAAGGCCGTGTTGCAGGAGATCCGCAGCGCGTCCGCGAGCGTCTGCGTCCCGGTCGGCGAGCACGCCGCCCCGCCGAAGTTCGGCAGGGTCCTGTCCGTCAGGGGCAGGTCCAGCTCGACCGGCGCGGGGATCTCGGTCGCGGGGTCCAGGCCGTTCTCCAGCGCCGCGGCCGCGGTGACGATCTTGAAGACCGACCCGGGTGGGTACAGGTCGCCACGCAGGGCACGGTTCATGAGGGGCTCGCCCTCGTCGGCGGTGAGCGCCTCCCACGCCGCCGTGACCTCGGCCTGCGTGTGGGACGCGAGGACCGATGGGTCGTAGCTGGGCTTGGACACGAGCGCCAGGATCGCCCCGGTCCGCGGGTCCAGCGCGACGACGGCGCCGCGCTGGTCACCGAGGGCGTCCCACGCGGCCTGCTGGATCGCCGGCACGACGGTCGTCTCCACGACCGCACCCTGCGGCTGGCGGCCGGTGACCAGGTCCTGCAGGCGCCGCAGGAACAGCGAGTCCGCCGACCCGTTGAGCTCGGTGTTCATCGCCGACTCGAGCTCGGAGCGGCCGTACACCACGGAGTAGTAGCCGGTGAGGTGGGCGTAGAGCGGGCCCTGGGTGTAGACGCGCTGGTAGCCGAAGACGTCGTCGACGGGCACCGACGACGCGACCGCCTCCCCGCCGATGACGATCGGCCCGCGCGGGGTGCCGAACTCCCGGTAGAGCGTGCGGACGTTGCGGTCGTCGGCGTTGAGGTCCGGCGCGGTGACGAACTGCACCCACGTGCTGCCCAGCATGAGGGCCAGGAACATGAGGATGACGACCGACGTGAGCCGGCGCAGGGGCGTGTTCACCGCAGCTCCCCCACGTCGATCCGCTCGGTCTCCTGGTCCGGGCC
>NZ_CAMPHH010000247.1 GCF_946885855.1 uncultured Actinotalea sp.
CACGGGTGCGACCGACGAACATGAGGCCTCCTGCTGTCCTTCCCGGATCACGCGCCAGACCAACTACACCAGAAAATACTATTCAACTCCATAGTATTCTCCCCGCCGGTTCGTGCCATCCCGCGCCCGCCATTCGGCCCGCTGGGGAGCGTGAGGCGTCGAGGCGTCGACCGTCCTCTCCGCGCCGGGCGCTGGACAACCGCCCCCGGCGGCTGCATGGGTCTACCATGTAGCACATGGCCGAGACGGTGGGGATCCGCGCGCTGAAGCAGAACGCGTCCGCGGTCGTCGCGCGCACGGCCGCCGGCGAGACGCTCACGGTGACCGACCGCGGTCGACCCGTCGCGCGGCTCGCGCCCATCCCGCGGTCCCCGCTGGAGGAGATGCTCCAGGCGGGGGAGGCGCGGCCGGCGCGGGTGTCCGCGGTCGACCTGGCCTATCCCGGGTCCGGCCCGGCGCTGTCCGCCGACCTCGCGGCGATGCGCGACGCCGAGCGCGCCTGACCGTGGCGCACTATCTGGACACGTCCGCGCTGACGAAGCTGGTCGTCGCCGAGCCCGAGACCCCCGCCCTGCACACGTGGGTGACTGCGCGGAGCCGAGTGCTCGTCGTCTCCGACCTGGCGCGCACCGAGCTGCTCCGCGCCGTCCGGCGGGTCGACGTCGCGCTGGCGGTCCCCGCGCGATCCGTGCTGGACGCCGTCGTGCTGCTCCGGGCGACGCCGGCGGTCTTCGAGTCCGCGGCGCGGCTCGACCCGCCGACGCTGCGCACCCTCGACGCCGTCCACCTGGCCGCCGCGCTGACCCTCGGCGACGACCTCGAGGCGGTCGTCACCTACGACGACCGGCTCGCCGAGGCGTGCCGCGCCTACGGGGTCGCCGTCCTCGCGCCGGCCTGAGGCTCCCAGTCATCGCGCCCGGCGCAGCTCCAGCCCCAGCATCCCCGCGATGCGGTACTTGTCCATCGACTGCGGCGTCGGTTCCGGCCAGCCCTCGAGCAGCCGCGCGACGTCGTCGCGGCGGGTCGGGTCGGCGACCGCCTCCCGCGGCGTGCGACCACCGAGGGCCGGCACGGCCTCATCGGTCCAGGCGTCCTCGTACCGGCGCAGGAGGCCGGTGACCGCCTCGAGCACCTCCGGCCTGTCCGCGAGGTCGTCGTCCGGGGCGCGTCCCGCGCCGGCGAGGTCGGGGAACCGGGTCACCAGCTCCGCCAGCTCCTCCGCGGTGCGGCTCTCGTGCTCGAGCAGCTCGATCCCGGCGTCGGCCTCGTGCAGCACGGCCAGGATGCGCTCGAACCGCTCGTCGCTGCTGGCCTGCAGCTCGACGGTGTCCCCGCTGAGCCGGACCAGGGCGCGGATGGGCCCGCCCTCCCGGTCGCCTGCGAGGTGCCAGCGCCGCTCGGGGGCCGCCGGGGCGCCGTCGTCCGCGGGGGAGAGGGCGGCGTCGAGGTGCGCGGCCAGCGCGACGGGGTCCGCGCTGCGGAGCGTCGCCTCGTGGTGGACGAGCGCCTCGCCGTCGGTGGTCTGCAGCGTCGGCGGCGCGAACCGACGGGAGAGGAACGCGACGAGGTCCTCCGGTGCGGGCTCGTCGTCGAGCAGCTCCACCAGCGCGTCCCGGGTGCCGACGTCCACGACCTCGACCCCGCCGAAGATCTGCACCGTGTCCCCGGCCGGGACGACCCGTGCGCACAGCAGCATCCCCGGTTGCAGGGTCCGGCTGGCGGTGCGCTCGCGGACCGCGTGGACGTCGCCCGTGCGAACGTCGCGCAGCACCAGCCCCGCGCCTCGCCGGACGCTCTGGACCTCGTGCACGGACCGCTCGACCAGGAGCCACTGCTCGGCCAGCAGCCGCTCGTCCTCCGGCAGCAGGGCGCCGCGCTCCTCGAGGAACCCGCGGAAGGCCCCACCCTCGAAGAGCACCGCGTCGATCACCAGGGGGTCCTGGATCGCGTGCCAGAGGGCGAGGTCGGAATCGGCGAAGCGGGCCCGCTCGAGGGCGACGTCGATCACGGTCTCCCGCCACGGCCCGTCCTGGGCGTAGGCGCCGGCCTTCTGGTAGAGCCACGCCGCCCGCTCGGCGAGGGGGAGCTCCTCCCTGCCCAGGTGGCAGACCTTGTACTTGCGGCCCGAGCCGCACCAGCACGGCTGGTTGCGCCCGAGGTCGCGCGCCGGCGCGGTCGCCATCCGTTCCAGGAGGGCGACCTCAGGGTCGTCCCTCTCCACGCCGGCGCGCCGCAGGAGCGCGAGCGCCTCGGCGGCCCGGCCCCGGTCCGAGGCGTAGCGGGCGAGGTCGCGCAGCGCCGGCGGCCACGGGCCCGCCTCGACGGCGCGGTCCAGCGCCTCCTCCGCCTCGACCACCTCACCGAGGCGCTCCCGCGCCTTCGCGACCAGCCAGTGCAGCGCGGGCAGCGCCTCCTGCGGGGCCGCGTCGAGCAGCGTCTCGGCGAGCATCCCCAGCGCCGGCGCGCCAGAGCGACCGGTGCCGAGCAGCTCGGCGAGCAGCGCCTCCGCGACGTCCGGGGAGGCGAGCGACCCGCTGAGCACGGCGAGCACCCCGAGGTCGTCGGGCGCGGGGGCGTCGTCGTCGGCCGGTGCGGCCGTCGGCGGGGCGGCGTTCTCCTCCGCAGTCCCGTCCTCGGCCGGCGCGGCCTCGATCGCGTCGCGGAGGCGCCCGACGTAACGGATGAGGGTGACGACGGCGAGCGCGTCGTCCTCGTCGATGCGGTGCCGCTCGGCGACGGCCGCGACGTGCCCCTCCAGCCGCCACCGCTCGATGTCGAACCCCTCGCGGGCCACGTAGTCGGTGTGCCGCTCCAGCCCGCAGGCGGTGAGCAGCGCACCCAGCGGCGCCTCGGCCGCGGCGAAGGCGTCGCGCGCCGCGCACAGGCGCCAGACCAGGTCGTTCAGCTCCAGCGGCTCCTCCTGCGCGAGCCAGTCGCGCACGCGGCGCCGCAGACGCGACGGGTCCGGCAGGGCGTCGTCGTCGGCGTGCTCGACCGTCCAGCCCTGCGGGGTGAGGCGCAGCGCGACCAGGCTGCCGGGGACCGCGCCGGCCGCGCGGAGCGTGCCCGGCGGCAGCAGGAGGTACTCCTCCTCCACGAGCCGGTCGAGCGGCGCGCCGCGCTCGAGGAGGTGCTCCGGGTCGATGTCCGCGAACGACGTGACGACGGGCGTGCCGTCGGTGAAGTGGTCGAAGCGGGGGTCGTCGGCGACGAGCAGCGGCGGGGCGAGGTCCGGGTCGACGGCCAGCAGGTCGTGCTCGACCTCCACCGCGGTGACCCGGTGGGTGAAGGGCCGGCTCGCGACGAAGGTCGGCAGGTGCGCCCGGCGGCCGTCGTGGAGGGTGACGGCCAGCGCCGGGAGGTCGTGGTCCTCGAGATCGGCGAGCACGTCGAGGGGCTCGCCGCCGAGGACGAGGTCCGTGCGCTCGAGGGCTTGGACGAGCTGCCGCTCGGTGAGCGGGCCGGACGCGTCGAGGATCGTCTCGACGGCTCGGGCGACGGCCGACAGGGAGGCGGGGAGGCGGCGCACCGCGCCAGCGTAGGCGCGCGGCACTCGATGCGGCATCGATGGGGTAGGACGTGCGGGTCCGGCGAGGGGTGGCCCGGCAGAACGTGCATCGGCGGCCCGGCAGAACGCGCATCGAGGCGGCCGACGTGGTCGCACCGTCACCGCGTAGCGTGCGACCCGTGCCCGATCCGCAGACCCCGCGTGCCCTCGCGGTCGCTCCGCAGACCCTCTTGCTCGACCTCGACGGCACGCTCGTCACGCCCGAGGGCGTCCTCCCCGGCGCCGACGACGCCCTCGCCCGCCTCCGCGCCGACGGGCACCGGCTCCTCTTCCTCACCAACACCGACTCGCAGGCGACGACGGCGCTGCGTGCCTCGCTCGGCGAGCGCGGCCTCGCCGTCGGCGGGGAGGAGCTGGTCACGCCCGTCGTCGCGGCGGCGGTCGCGCTCGCCGACGTGCCCGACGCGCGCGTGCTCCTCCTGGCGTCCGACGCCGTCCGCGGGGAGCTCGCCGCGCGGCTTCACCTGGTCGACCCGGGTGACCGGGCGACCCACGTCGTCGTCGGCGACCTCCGCGCGACCCTGTCCTACCCCCTGCTCGACGCAGCCTTCGCGGCCCTGCACGCCGGTGCGCGCCTCGTGGCGCTGCAGAAGGGCCCGTTCTTCCTGGCCGGTGGGGCTGCGCACCTGGACACCGGCGCCGTCGTCGCCGCGCTCGAGTACGCGGCCCGGGTCGAGGCGCTCGTCGTCGGCAAGCCGAGCCCGGCGTTCGCGGCCCTCGCCCTGCGGTCGCTGACCGAGCCGCCGGACCCCGCGCGCACCTGGGTCGTCGGCGACGACGCCACCAGCGACGTCGCGATGGGCCTCGCCGCCGGGCTGCGGACCGTCCAGGTCCGCACCGGCAAGCACGTCCTCGAGTCCGACGACGACGCCCTGCCGCGCCCCGAGCACCTCATCGACTCGATCGCCGACCTGCCGGACCTGCTCCGAGAGGTCGCCGGGTAGGGACAGGGCCCCTCCCAGCGGGGCGGCGGACCGGACGCCACGCCGAGCGCACCTGCTGGCCCGCCTGCCCGGCGCGCACCACCGTCGGGCCACTCGGCGCACACCGGGGCAGGCCGCCGTGCGCCCGACGGTCAGGCGTTCAGCGCCGCACGACCCTGAACGGGCTGTGATTCCACGGGCCGTTCCGCAGCTCGACGGTGCGCGGTGCCACGCCGTCGGCGGTCGGGAGGGGCGCGACCTCCTCCGGCTCGCAGCCCAGCAACGCACGCGTCCCGCGGTAGCGCACCCCCGCGCCGATCCGGGACGGGCGGTCGGGCAGCTCCAGCTCCGTCGCCTGACCCCACCGGGCCGGCACCTCCACGCCGTCGACGACGACCACCGGTCGCGCGAACAGGCGCAGGAACCAGCCGTTGACCCAGTGGGCCCGGACGCGCACCGACGCCCGGCTCACGCCACTGGCCTCATCGCACCGGACCTCACGCCACCGGACCCCGTGCGATCGGGCAGGACATGCACCGCGGCCCGCCCCGCCCGGACCCGAGCTCCGACC
>NZ_CAMPHH010000248.1 GCF_946885855.1 uncultured Actinotalea sp.
GACCACCCCGTGCGTACCGCCCCCGCCACCCCTCTGACCCCGCTGCGCGCCCCGTCGCGCTCTACGGCTCACGGCCCGAGGCGCTGCCTCCGGCCGCCGTCCGGAAGGAGCCACCATGACCACCGCAGTCGCGCCCCCCAGCGCCACCAGGACAGGCCCGGCCCCCTCCGCGCCGGCCCGAGCCCGCAAGGGGGCGAGCGTCTGGCTCGTCCTCGGTGTCGTGCTCGTCGCGCTCACCTTCCTCCTGGGCCTCCCCGTGGCCGAGCTCGTCGTCGCCGGTACCTCGGAGGAGGGGCTGAGGGCGATCACCCGCTCGTTCACCACGGACACGACGGCCCTGCGCAACTCCCTCATCCTCGGCCTCCTCGTCGGGGTCGTCGGCACGGTCATCGGGTTCATCAACGCCTACGCCCAGGTCTTCCTGCAGTTCCCCGGGAAGCGGCTGCTGCACTGGCTGACCCTGCTGCCGATGATCTCCCCGCCCTTCGCGGTCGCCACGGCGGTCGTCACGCTGTTCGGCCGGCGGGGGATCATCTCCTACCAGGTCTTCGGCCTGGAGCTGAACATGTACGGCCTGCCGGGCCTCGTCCTCGTCATCGCGATGACCTTCGCGCCGCTCGCGTACATGAACATCCGGGGAATGCTCGAGAGCCTGGACCCCTCGCTGTTCGAGGCCTCCGCCGCCCTGGGCGTCGGGGAGCTGCGCACCCTGTTCCGGGTGACCATCCCGATGGTCGTCCCCGCGCTGCTGACGTCCTTCCTCATCCTGTTCGTCGAGGCCATCGCCGACCTGGCGAACCCGCTGGTGCTCGGCGGCTCCTTCCGCGTCCTGGCCAGCCAGATCTACTTCGCGGTCGCGGGCAGCGGCAACATCGCGGCGGCGGCCGGCCTCGCCCTCGTGCTGCTCACGCCGGCGCTGCTCGTCTTCGTCGTCCAGAAGTACTGGGCCGGCCGCAAGTCGGTGGTCACGGTGACGGGCAAGCCGACCGGGCGGCCGCGCCCGGTCCGCGGACTGGCCATCCGCATCCCGGTCCTGGCCTTCTGCGGCGCGTGGGTCGCCCTCGTCGCGGCCATCTACGTGACGATCGTCCTCGGCGGCTTCACGAGGATCATCGGCATCGACAACAGCTTCACCCTCTCCCACTACCAGTTCGTGGGGCGTCTCGGTTCCGATGCCATGGTCACGACCCTGTGGATGACCCTGGTGGCCGCCCCGATCGCCGCCGCCCTCGCGGTGAGCATCGGGTGGCTGGTCGTGCGGCACCTCGGCCGGATGGGGCGGGTGCTCGACTTCGTCGGGATGCTCGGTGCGGCGATCCCCGGCACGGTGCTCGGTCTCGCCTTCGCGCTGGCCTACTCGCAGCCCACCTGGCTGTTCGGCCAGCAGCTGCTCCCCGCGCTCGCCGGGGGGCTGGCGTTCGGCGCCGGCGCCGTCGCGATCGTCATGGTCTTCGTCGCCCGCGGCATCCCCACGGGTCAGCAGGCCTCGATCTCGGGCCTGGGGCAGATCCACCCGGAGATCGACGAGGCCGCGACCTCGCTCGGGTCGAGCCAGCTGACCACGTTCCGCAGGGTCACCCTGCCGCTGATCAGCACGGCGATCATCACGGCGATCACCTATGCCATCACGAAGTCGATGACCACGATCACGGCGATCATCTTCATCACCACGCCGCAGACGAAGGTCATGACGTCGCAGATCCTCGACGAGGTCGACGCCGGGCGGTTCGGCAACGCGTTCGCCTACGTCACGGTGCTCATCGCGATGGTGCTGGTGATCCTCGGCATCACGTCGATCCTGCTCCGTCGCCTCAACCGCTCCCGAAGGATGGACCACCGATGACCTCCGTCAGCTCTTCGACCATGGCGACGCAGCAGCCGGGGTCGCCCGCCGCGCGCGGCGCGCTGGAGCTCGTCCACGTCGCCAAGCAGTACGACACCCGTAAGGCCCTGCGCGCCGTCGACGACTTCTCCCTCGCCGTCGCACCGGGTCAGTTCGTGACGCTGCTGGGCCCCTCCGGCTGCGGCAAGACGACGACGCTCCGGATGATCGCCGGGTTCGAGACGCCGACCGAGGGCGACATCCTCGTCGACGGCGCCTCGATCGTCCGGCTGGCCCCCGACCGCCGCCCGATGTCGATGGTCTTCCAGTCGTACGCCCTCTTCCCGCACCTGTCGGTCGTGGACAACGTCGGCTTCGGCCTGACGGTGCACCACGTCGCCAAGGCCGAGCGCTCCGAGCGGGTCGAGAAGGTGATGACCCTCATGGGCATCAACCAGTACGCCGAACGCTTCCCGCACCAGCTCTCGGGCGGGCAGCAGCAGCGCGTCGCCCTCGCGCGGGCGCTCATCATGGAGCCGAGCATCCTCCTCTTCGACGAGCCGCTGTCGAACCTCGACGCGATGCTCCGCATCCGGATGCGGGAGGAGATCCGCTCGATCCAGCAGCGCCTCGGCATCACGTCGGTCTTCGTCACGCACGACCAGTCCGAGGCGCTGACGATGTCCGACGTCATCGTCGTCATGTCCGAGGGCCGGATCGAGCAGGTCGGCACGCCCCAGGAGATCTACCACCGGCCCGCCTCGGAGTTCGTCGCCTCCTTCGTGGGCTCGGCCAACTTCCTGGACGTCGAGGTCGTCGACGTGACCCCCGAGGGGGACGCCGGACGCGCCACCGTGGCGTTCGCGGACACGCGGATGCAGGTGCGCTGCGACCCGGCCCGGACCCGCCCCGGCACGACGGGCAAGCTCGTGGTGCGCTCCGAGGACCTGCACGTGGACCCCGCGGTCCCCGCCGAGGCCGCACCCCTGGACGGCACGGTCGAGCTGTCGCTGTTCGACGGGGCCGTCATCCGGTACGCGGTGCAGACGCGGTTCGGCACCCTCCACGGGCAGTCCCACGGCTTCGAGCGCCGGCTCGAGCCCGGGTCGGCCGTCACCTGCCACCTGGAGCCCTCACGGCTGTGGCTGGTCTGCGACTAGGCACGCAGGGCAGGCACGCAGGCCAGGTTCTGCGCAGTTGGCGAGAAAGGACGAAGGCACGGTGCAACGCTTCTTCGACAGGCCGGACACGCACTGGCGGCAGCCCGGCGGCTGCCTGCACCTCTACGCGCTGCCCGCACCGGGAGCCGCGGTCCTGGAGGCGTTCACCGAGGCCGCCTCGGCGCTCGAGGCGCTGCCGGGCCTCGGCATCCAGCCGAGGCGGTACATGCACGTCACGGTCCAGCGCCTCGACGCGTTCGTGCCCGAGAACGAGGACGAGCGCTGGGGGCGTGCCTGGCAGTCGCTGGAGGAGGTCCTCGTGGAGCACCGCCCGTTCGAGCTCCACTTCGCACCGCCCAGGGCCGGGACCCACGCCGTCGAGGCGGTGGCGCAGCCGACCGACCGGTGGGACCGGCTCGGCAACGACGTCCGCGGGGCCCTCGCCTCGGCCGGCCTCGCCCACGTGCTCGCGCCGCCCCCGTACGCGCCGCACTACACGCTGGCCTACTGCGTCGCGGACACCCCGGACGAGGAGGTCCGCGAGGCGCTCGCGGGGGCGACGGCCACGTCGTTGACCGTGGACCGCCTGTCCCTCGTCGCCGTGGACCAGGACCGCGACAGCGGGGTCTTCCGCTTCGAGACCCTCAGCGAGTGGGGACTCGGTGGCTAGAGTGCTGGGCGCTGCTCCCGGGTCCGGCGGCGCTGACGAGGAAGGAGAGGGGCCGTGAAGCGCCTCCAGCGTGTCGACCTCGAGGACGTGGCACGCGCCGCCGGCGTCTCCCGCTCGACGGCGAGCCGGGCCCTGCGGGGCGAGGCCCGCGTCAGCGCCGAGACGACGCGTCGCGTGCTCGAGCTCGCCGAGTCCATGGGGTACGTCCGTGACCTCCGCGCCGCGGAGCTGGCCAGCACGGCGCCGACCACGGTGGGCCTGCTCATCCGGGGTGCCGAGCGGTCGTTCTACGGCGACGTCGCGGCCAAGGTCCAGGCCGAGACGGACCTGCGGGAGATGGACCTGCTCGTCGTCAGCGGCGGTGACGACCAGGCCTCCCAGGTGCGGGCGCTCAACACCCTGCTCGGCCACGGCGTGGCGGGGATCATGGTCGCGTCCGGCCGGGCCTCCGTCTCCGCCGCGGAGCACGCGGCGTCCTTCGTCTCGACGGTCCTGCTCGGGATGGACCCCGACCACGCCTCGATCGACTCCGTGGCGATCGACCCGGCCAGCGAGGTGCTCCTGGCCCGCCACGTGGCCGAGGCCGGTCACCGGCACGTCGCGGTGACGACGTCGGACCAGCAGGGCTCCACCACGCTGCAGATGCGGACGACCCGGTTCTGCGAGGAGCTGGCGCGACACGGGGCCACGTCCTCGCTGGTCCACGGCATGGGGGACCGTGGGCCGGTGTTCGCGACGGAGCTGCGCCGGGCCATCGACGACGGCGCCACCGCGGTCATGGCCGGGGACGACCCCACCGCCGTGGAGATCCTGGAGCTGTTTGCCGAGTGGGGACTGCGCTGCCCGGAGGACGTCTCGGTCACCGGCTTCGACGGGGTCGGGGTCTTCCTCTCACCCCTGTTCGGCCTGACGACCATGCGTCAGCCGGTGGAGCATATGGCCCGCTGGGCGGTCCAGACGATGATCGCCAGGGTCGGCGGCGACCAGGAGGTCACCAAGCACGTCACGTACCCGGGTGAGCTGCGGCCCGGCAGGACGCTCGGCCCTCCTCCCCGCCGGCGCTGACGCCGGCGCGGACGTGCCACCCGGACGGGCCACGCACGCCAGGGTGCGGCCGTGGGACGGTCGACCGGGGTCCAGGGGCAGGGGGAGTGATGGTCGGCAGGGAGGACGTCGCCTCGGTGGCGATCGAGACGAGGCGCGATCGCCGGGTGCTCCTGCTGCTGTGGGTGCTGCCCCTGGCGGTCGCGGTCGCCGGGGCGGTCACGCTCCTGGCTGCGGTCGCGTGGTGCGGGACCAGCGGATGCGCGGGCGGCGGCTTCGGGTCGGACGCCTCGACGCGGTGGGTCGGCTGGGCGTTGCTGCTCGTCGCC
>NZ_CAMPHH010000249.1 GCF_946885855.1 uncultured Actinotalea sp.
GTGTCGCTCCTCGGTCGGGCCCGGGTCACCGGGCGGTGGGGTGGTGGGTTGTCGACCCCGTCGGCGGGTCGGTGCGCCCGGCGCGACGGGGGCCGTCGTGGGCGGGACGGGTGTCAGTGCGCGAGGGACCGCTCCACCGCCTCGAGCACGCGCTCGACGCTGGGGAGGTAGTCGTGCTCGAGCCGGGACACCGGGTAGGGCGTGTGGAAGCCGCCGACCCGGAGCACCGGCGCCTCCAGGTGGTAGAAGCACTCCTCGCTGATGCGCGCGGCGACCTCGCCCCCGGTGCCGTAGAGCGTCGGGGCCTCGTGGACGACGACGCAGCGGCCGGTGCGGCGCACGGACGCCGCCACGGTCGCGGTGTCCAGCGGGGAGATCGTGCGCAGGTCGACGACCTCGACGCTGCGCCCCTCCTGGGCGGCTGCCTCGGCGGCCCGCAGCGCCGTCGTCACGGACGGGCCGTGGGCGACGAGGGTGAGGTCCGTGCCGTGCCGGACCACGCGCGCGCCGTCGAGGCCGTCCCCGCTGGTGCGGGAGAGGTCGACGTCGGCCTTGTCCCAGTACCGGGCCTTGGGCTCGAGGAAGATCACCGGGTCGGGCGAGGCGATGGCCTCCTGGATCATCGTGAACGCGTCCGCCGGGGTCGCGGGGGTCACGACGCGCAGGCCCGCGGTGTGCGCGAAGAGCACCTCGGGCGACTCCGAGTGGTGCTCGACCGCCCCGATGCCGCCGCCGTAGGGGATCCGGATGACCACCGGCAGGGACAGCCGGCCCTGCGACCGGTAGTGCATCTTGGCCAGCATCGTCGTGATCTGGTCGAACGCGGGGAAGACGAAGCCGTCGAACTGGATCTCGCACACCGGCCGGTACCCGCGCAGCGCCAGGCCGATCGCCGTGCCGACGATGCCCGACTCGGCGAGCGGTGTGTCGACGACCCGGTCCGGGCCGAAGTCCTTCTGCAGGCCGTCGGTCACGCGGAACACGCCGCCGAGGCGGCCGATGTCCTCGCCCATGAGCAGGACGGTCGGGTCGTCCTCGAGGGCCCGGCGCATGCCGAGGTTGAGGGCCTTGCCGAGGGTCACGCGCTCGGTGCTCACGGTGCTCACGGTGCTCCCGTCGGTCGTCGGGCTCGTGCGGTGCGGGGCGCCGCGGCTCACCGGGCCGCCCTCGCCGTCGCGCCGTCGTCCTCGAACGCGGCCTCGTAGTCGGTGAACCACGTGCGCTCGCGGTCGACGACGGCGTTCGGGCTCGCGTAGACGTGCTCGAACATCGAGGTCTTGGGCGGCGGCTGCATGGCCCGCACCGTGGCGCGGACGTGCCGGCCGAGCGCGTCGGCGTCCGCGGCGACCGACTCCAGGAACGCCTCGGGGAGCTCCCCGAGCGCGGCGAGGTGGCTGCGCAGCCGGTCGATCGGGTCCTTGGCGCGCCACTCCTCCTCCTCCGCGGCCGAGCGGTAGCGCGTCGGGTCGTCGGACGTGGTGTGCGCGCCCATCCGGTACGTGTAGGCCTCGACGAAGGTCGGGCCCCCGCCCGAGCGCGCCCGCTCGAGCGCCTCGAGGGTCACGGCGTGCACGGCCAGGACGTCGTTGCCGTCCACCCGCACGCTCGGGACCCCGAACCCGCGGCCGCGCTCGACCAGCGGGACGCGGGACTGCCGGTCCGTCGGCTCGGAGATCGCCCACTGGTTGTTCTGGCAGAACAGGACGACGGGCGCGTTGTTGACCGCCGCGAAGACGAGTGCCTCGTTCGTGTCGCCCTGGGAGGTCGCGCCGTCCCCGAAGTACGCGACGACGGCGGTGTCCCGCGCCGGGTCGCCCGTGCCGACGAGGCCGTCACGCTGGATGCCCATGGCGTAGCCGGTGGCGTGCAGCGTGTGCGAGCCGATGACCAGCGTGTAGAGGTGGAAGTTGTGGGCCCGGGGGTCCCACCCGCCGTGGTCGATGCCCCGGAACTGCTTGAGCAGGTCGGTGAGGTCCAGGCCGCGCGTGTGGGCGACCCCGTGCTCCCGGTAGGACGGGAAGACGTAGTCCTGCGGGGCGAGCGCCCGGCCGGAGCCGACCTGCGCGGCCTCCTGCCCGAGCAGCGGGGCGTACAGGCCCAGCTCGCCCTGCCGCTGCAGGGCCGTCGCCTCGGCGTCGAAGCGCCGCACGAGGACCATGTCGCGGTAGAGGCCGCGCAGCGCCGCGGGGTCGAGGTGGGCGACGCGGGGCGAGTAGGTCGGGTCCTCGACGCGCTCGCCGGTGGGCGTCAGCAGCTGGACGAGCCGGGGCTCGGCCGCGTCGCTGCCGACCGGGGTGGGGTCGGCGGAGCGGTGCGGGAGGTCGGTCGGCGTCACGCGGGGGGTCCTCTCGGGCGGCGGCCAGGCCTGGTTACGCCAGCGTAGGCTACGGCTCCGTAGGTTCCGTGTGGAGGACCCCGACAACACTCCTCCGCCCCGGCTTGTGCCGACCCTCCAACGCCTGGGACCTCGGGCCCACCGGCGGCTCGGCCCGCCGGCGACCGCTCCCGCCGGCCGGTGACGGGCGGACCTCAGCGCCAGGTCGCGGCGAGCTCCAGGAAGCGGTCGTCGGCCTCGGGCGTCCCGATGCTCACGCGCAGGCCCTCGCCGGCGAAGGGCCGCAGCAGCAGGCCGCGCGCGGCGGCGTCGACCGCGAGCTCGGTCGTGCGGTCGCCGACCTCCAGCCAGACGAAGTTGCCCTGGGGCTCGGGCACGTCCCAGCCCTGCTCGAGGAGCGCCGCGTGCACCCGGTCGCGCTCGGAGACGAGCGTGTCGACGCGGGCGAGCAGCTCCGCCTCGGCCGCCGGCTCCAGGCTCACCAGCGCGGCGACCTGCGCGAGGTGGTTCACCCCGAACGGCGTGGCGGCCGTCCGGATGCCGCGCGCGACCTCCGGGCGCGCGACCGCGTAGCCGACCCGCAGCGCCGCGAGCCCGTACGCCTTGGAGAAGGTCCGCAGGACGACGACGTTCGGGTGCGCCGCGAGCGCGGCGCGGCTGTCGAGCGGGTCGGGGCTGCGGACGAACTCGACGTAGGCCTCGTCGAGCACGACGACGACGTCCGGGGGCACCTGGGCGAGGAAGGCCATGACCTCGCTGTGGGTCAGGGCCGGGCCGGTCGGGTTGTTCGGCGAGCACAGCAGGACGACCCGGGTGCGGTCGGTGAGCGCCGCGGCCATGGCCCCGAGGTCGTGACGTCCTGCGGCGTCGACCGGGACGGCGACCCCCACCGCACCCTGGAGCTGGACGAGGATCGGGTACGCCTCGAACGACCGCCAGGCGTGGACCACCTCGTCGCCCGCGTCGCAGAACGCCTGGAGGACGTGCCCGAGGACGGCGACCGAGCCGGTGCTCGCCACGACCGCCGACGGGTCCACGCCGTGCCGGTGCGCCAGGGCCTCGCCGAGCTCGGTCGCGAACATGTCGGGGTACCGGTGCAGCTGGGTCGCAGCCCGCTCGACCGCTGCCAGCACCGACGGCAGCGGCGGGTAGGGGTTCTCGTTGGAGGACAGCTTGTGCGCGGCCGGGTCCGCCGCGCGGGCCCCCGGCACGTAGGCGGGGATCCGGTCGACGACGGCGCGGAAGCGGACGGTCGCAGGGGGGCGAGCAGCGCTGGTCACCGGGTCAGGATGCCACTGCCGCAGCCCCTGCCACTGCCGCAGCCGCCGGTTCCGCGACGTCCTCCTGCCCCGCGCGGGCCGGGCGTGGAAGCATGACCGGCATGAGCTTCGTCCTGCGCGTCCTCATCAACGCCGCCGCCATCTGGCTGGCGACCGTCCTGCTCGACGGCCTCGAGGTGGTCGGCGGTGAGGACACCACCTCCCGGGTGCTCGTGTTCCTCGCCGTGGCCCTCGTCTTCGGGCTGGTCAACGCGATCGTCCGGCCGATCGTCGCCCTCCTGTCCTTCCCGCTCTACATCCTCACGCTGGGTCTGTTCACGCTGGTGGTCAACGCGTTGATGATCCTGCTCACCGGGTGGCTGTCGGAGATGACGGACTACGGGCTGCGGGTCGACGGCTTCTGGACGGCGCTGCTGGCCGGGCTCATCATCGCCGTCGTCAGCTTCGTCCTCAGCGTGGTCGTTCCGGGGGCGCGCAAGCGCCGCGACTGACCGTCACCCACCCCGCCGGCGCCCGCCGGGATCACTGCGGAGGGTCCGGCGGGTCAGCGGGTACCCGGACCGCCGTGTACCAGGCCGTCGCCGCCGTCGTCGCGCCGTCCAGCAGTCCGTCCAGCTGTGCCCGGGCCGCCCGCAGACGCGGGTCGTCGACGTGCTCGATCGCGGCGGCGGTCCGGGCGTAGAGCCCGATGTCGTGCGCGGCCGGCGGGGAGCCCGCGGCGGCGCGGGCGTCCGGGTCGGGGGCGGCGGCGAGGTCGGTCCGCACGGTGGTCCGTCCGGGGGTGTCCGGGTTGGTCCGGGCGTCGAGCGCCGTGACGAGGTCGGACGTGTGCTCGAGGTGGATCCCGGCGACGTGCGGCGGCAGCGGGATGGTGCCGACCGGGGCCCCGGCGGTGACGACGGCACGGAAGGCGAAGCGGTCCTGCAGCCTCGGGTCCGCGGCGAGCGCCGCGGCGGCCAGTCCGCCCTGGGAGTGTCCGGCCAGGACGATCGGCTCGCCCGGGGGGATCCCGGCCAGGCGCATCGCACGCTCCACAGCCGTGGTGACCGCCGCGGCCTCCCGTGCCATGAGCTGGACGTTCGAGGTGAGGTCGTGCGGGTTCGGTCCCTGGAGCGCGCCCCACTCCTGGGTGCCGGGGATGGTGACCACCCAGGTGGTGCCGCCGTCGGGACGGGTGAGCTGCTTGACCTCCACCGTCCCCGGGGGCGCCAGGCCGGCCCCGCCGGGCCGCGGGGGGTAGGTGCGGTTGACCCCCGCGATCAGGTCGGCGACCCCCGAGGGCGGTGCCTGCGCGGCCTCGGGCGGCGGGACGACGCTGCGGGCGACCATGACGCGACTCGGCTCGACGCCCACCAGCACCCTCCCCAGGAG
>NZ_CAMPHH010000250.1 GCF_946885855.1 uncultured Actinotalea sp.
CACCTACGCCGACCGGACGGCCCCGGGCTGCGCGGCGCAGCCCCCCGCCCCTGACGACCACCGCCTCACCAGGGCGGCGCACGGCGGGGGACCGACTCCCGTCGACGAGGAGAGGATCGAAGATGATCGGAATCCGACGACGAACAGCAGCACGAGGGCCTGCGCTGGTTGCCACCGCAGGCCTCGTGGCTGCAGGCCTCCTGGGCACCGCGGCGGGCCCTGCCGTTGCGATCGACGCGACCGGGACGCCCGAGGTCGGCGACCTCGTCGTCGCGGCCGACGGCGAGGAGCTCGCCATCACGGCCGTGAACCCGCCCAGCCGGACCGCCGGCGCCGTCGCTGCCTACACCCCGGCCTTCGGGGAGACGACGCGGACCAACCCGTGGGGCGGCGAGGCCGTCCTCCTCCCCACCACCGGCGGCTACGAGGTCCTCAGCGTCTGCACCGCTCTCACCGCCTGCGCAGACCCGTCCTGGACGGCGGGGGACAACGCGATTCCCGCCGACGGTCTGGTGCTGTCCGTCTCCCCGGGCGGCTCGCCCGACGTCCGGACCTTCCTGCGGGACCACGTCACCGTGGGCGACGTGCTGTCCTTCCGGGAGGTCGTCAGCCGCAGCGCGACGACGGCCCTCGACGCGACGGACCCGACGCCGAGCACGAACCCCGATGGTGTCGACCCCGGCAGTGGCGAGTGCTACCCCGGTTGCCGGGGCGCCGAGCAGCTGATCCGGTACACCTCCGCGTGGGGCAGCGCATCGACCGGGACGAACGACTTCGGCTTCGAGGTCACCGTCGTGGACGGCGTCGTCGTCGAAGCCGGCGGCAACAACCGGACGATCCCTGAGGACGGCTGGGTGCTGTCGGGCCACGGCTCGCGGGGCTCCTGGCTCCAGGCGAACGCCGTCGTCGGCGCGACGGTCACCGTGGACGGGGACCAGCTCACCGCGACGGTCGACGAGCAGACCGCCATCTTCGGCGCGGCCCGCGAGGTCGACACCGCCCGGGCGGCGATCAGCGGCGCCGAGGCGGCCTGCGTCGTCTTCCCCCGCGAGGACGCCGAGTCCGCCGCGGCCGAGGCGGAGAAGCTGCTCGCCCAGGCGCGATCAGCGGCGGAGATCGGTGACGCGCAGGGGGCCACCGACCTCGCCCAGGCCGCAGCGGAGGCCGCCGCGCTCGCGGGCTACCGCACGGCCGAGAGCCGCGTCGCGGAGGGGCGGGGCGTCTGGGTCCGGCCGGAGGAGACGACGCCCGAGGAGATCCGCGCGACGCTGGACCGGGTCGAGGCGTCCGGCTTCAACGTCGTCTTCCTCGAGACGATCTTCCAGGGCACGACGATCTACCCCTCCGAGGTGGCCGCGTCGTACGGGATCTCGGCGCAGCGCCCCTCGATGGTCGGCTTCGACCCGCTCGCAGTGTGGATCGAGGAGGCCCACACGCGCGGCATCGAGATCCACCCGTGGGTGCACACGTTCTTCGTTGGCTCCGACGCTGCGACGGACGGGCCCGGCCCGGTCCTGGACGTGTACCCGCAGTGGGCTGCGGTGGAGCGCGAGGACGTCGGCGCGGCCGGTCCGCAGCCGTCGTCCATGGAGCCGGGCTACTACTTCGTGGATCCGGCCGTGCCGGAGGCGCGTGCGTACGTCCTCGCCCTCCTCGAGGAGGTCATGACCGGCTACGACGTGGACGGCTTGCACCTGGACTACATCCGGTACCCGGTCTCCCAGCCGTGGGAGACCGCCGGCTACTCCTACAGCGAGTACACGCGAGCGGCCTTCGCCGCCGAGCACGGCGTTGACCCGTACCTGCTGACGCCGGACTCGCCGCAGTGGGCGACCTGGACGGCGTGGCGGGAGTCCGTCGTGACGTCGTTCGTCGGCGAGGTCCGGGAGCTGCAGCAGCAGGTCGCGGCCGACGTGCCGTTGTCCGCCGCCGTGTTCCCCGACCCGAGCGACGGCCTGGAGAAGAAGTTCCAGAACTGGGGCGACTGGGTCGACCGGGGCTACGTCGACGTGCTCACAGGCATGTCCTTCGGCACCTCGGCCGTCTCCGTGGCCCGGGACACGCTCGCGATGCGCGAGCGGGTCGGCGAGGGCAACCTCCTCTACACGGCGACCTACGGTCCCTTCCGGGGGTCCTCGCCGCGCACCGTGCTCGACCAGGTCGCCGGTGTCGTCGACGCCGGCTCGGACGGGGCCGCCCTGTTCGCGTACAACCAGCTGACCGACGGGCAGGCCGAGGCGCTCGCCGAGGGGTCCTTCCGGGTCCCGGCCGTCGTGCCCCACGCCGACAGGGTCGGAGCGGTCCAGGTCGGCGTCACGGCGCTCGTCGAGCAGATCGCCGCAGCCGAGGGCCGCTGCGTGGCGACGGGGCCGTCCCGGGCGGTGCAGGGCCGGGCGTCCCAGGTCGAGCGGGCACTGGACCGCGGTGACCTCGCCGGGGCCGAGCGGGGCCTGACGTGGATGGCCGACCGGGTCGCCCGCGGCGCGCTCGAGGGCGAGGGGCCGACGCTCTTCGCCTCCCGGGTGGAGCGTGACGTGGAGCAGTACGTCCGCTGGCTCGGCCAGGCGGGCTGACCCAATCGGTGACGGTGCCCGCGCCGCCCGCAGGGGGGTTGGCTCGGGCACCGTCCCCCGACAGGAAGGAGCACCGCCGTGGAGGTCCTCATCACCGAGGACGCGGACCGGCTGGCGGCGGTCGTCGCGGACGCCGTCGTGGACCTGCTCACCCGCCGACCGGACGCCGTTCTCGGCCTGGCGACGGGTTCGAGCCCGCTCGGTGTCTACGACGAGCTGCACCGGCGCTTCCTGCGAGGTGAGGTGTCGTTCGCTCGCGCCCGGGGTTTCGCCCTGGACGAGTACGTCGGGCTACCGAAGGAGCACCCGGAGCGGTACGCCAACGTGCTGGACCGTGAGCTGGTCTCGCGCGTGGACTTCGCCCCCGATGCCGTGCAGGCACCGGACGGGCTCGCGAGCGACCTCCCGGCGGCGTGCGACGCCTTCGAGGCCGCGATGGCAGCAGCCGGCGGTGTCGACCTGCAGATCCTCGGAATCGGAACGGACGGACACATCGCGTTCAACGAGCCGGGCTCGTCGCTGGGGTCACGGACGCGGCTGAAGACGTTGACGCAGCAGACCCTGCGGGACAACAGCCGTTTCTTCGACGGCGACGTCGACGCGATCCCCCGGCACTGCCTGACGCAGGGGCTTGGGACGATCATGGACGCGCGGCACGTCGTCCTGGTCGCCTCCGGATCGGCGAAGGCGCAGGCGGTGCACCAGATGGTCGAGGGTCCGGTGACGGCGATGTGGCCTGCCAGCATCCTCCAGCTCCACGGGCACGTCACGGTCGTGGTGGACGAGCCGGCCGCCGGCCGCCTGCAGCTGGCGTCGTACTACCGCGAGGCGTGGGCGGGGAAGCCGTCATGGCAGGGGTTGTGACCGGGCCGCCCGCCACCGCGTGGGCCGGGGACCCCGAGGGGGCCGGATGGCTCATCGGCCTGGACGTCGGAGGGACGAAGACCGAAGGTGTCCTGCTGCTCGACGGGGAGGTCAGATCCGTCGTTCGCGTCCCCACCGTGCCCGGCCCGGAAGCCGTCGTTCGCACCTGCAGGGACATCGTCGACAGCCTTCAGGCCGACATCGGTGCAGACGCCGGTGCGCGCGATCACGGCGGCGGCCTGCGCGTGGGGGTGGGCGTACCCGGCGTCGTCGACCACCGCCGGGGCACCGTCGCCACGGCCGTCAATCTTGGCGTCGCCGCTCCCCTTCCTCTGGGTCCACGGCTCGCGGCGTTGACCGGAACGTCGGTCGTCGTCGAGAACGACGTGGACGTCGCGGCGTTGGGGGCCGGTCATCTCCTGGGTACCGAGGGCGACTTCGCGTACCTGTCGCTGGGGACGGGAGTCGCCGCCGGGCTCGTCCTCGACGGCAGGTTGCGGCGCGGCAGTGGAGGCGTCGTCGGCGAGGTGGGGCATCTCGTCCACCGGCCCGACGGGCCGCCGTGCGCCTGCGGGCAGCGCGGCTGCGTGGAGCTCTTCGCCTCCGGCCGGGCGCTGGAGCGGCACTGGGAGCCCACCGGTCCCGAGCCGGCCCCGGTCGACCTGTTCCGCCGGGCCGCTGCCGGCGAGGCCGCGGCCGTGGCGGTGCGCGACATGTTCGCAGACGCCGTCGCCGCCGCGGTGACGACCCTCGTCCTCGCGGTCGGCGTCCGCCAGGTCGTGCTCGGCGGGGGAGTCGCCGCGCTCGGTTCGCAGCTCGTGGACGCCGTCGGCGCCGCCCTGGAGCGCCGGGCCCACTCCAGCACCTTCCTCCGCGACCTGCGGATCCCGAGCCGCCTCGTCCTCGCGCCGCCTGGCTTGCCGGTCGCCCCGGTCGGCGCCGCCCTCGCGGCGAAGGGAGCAGGCAGGGCGGCCCATCCATCAGCGGACCGTAGGGGCCCGGCTCTTCATGCGGGCCGACACCGATCGTGTTCGTGATCGTGAAGTGGCCGATCGTACGACGGCCATGGCGGTCAAGCGGCGCACGTACCTCGGTCGCATCACTCTCCGAGCAGGCGAGGGGAGCGCCGGGCAGGGTGGACGTACATGGGAAAGCGCGCACGCTGTTCCGCCGGTTTGGCGCCGCACGGCTCTGGCAACCTGGCCAGCGGTCGGCCGGGATCTCGTTGAGGGTCGCCGTCGCCGCTCGGCCGCCGAGGCGTGAGAGAAGCGATTCCACCCCAGGTGTCTCGTCACCCCAACCGGTGTGGCCCGGGGCTCTCCAGCGTCACAGTTGCGTACAGGCACCCGGGTGGCGAGGGTCTGCTGCACGGATAGGTGACACCTGATCTGGCTTGCCGCTGGCGGGCCGGGGAGGATGTCGCTGTGCCCAAGCCCTACCCTCGCGAGTTCCGTGACGACGTCGTCCGGGTGGCCCGCAACCGTGAGTCCGGCGTCAGCGTGGAGCAGGTCGCCAAGG
>NZ_CAMPHH010000251.1 GCF_946885855.1 uncultured Actinotalea sp.
GGGCGGGGCCGGGCAGGCGTCAGCGGAAGCGGCGGCCCTCGTCACGGCGGTACACGATCCGCACCAGCACGGCGAACACGACCGTCCACGCCGCGAGCACGACGAACGCGAGCATCGCAGGCTCCCCACCCGCGGCCACGGGGACGACGACGTCGCGCGCCGCCCGGCTCGGCAGGCCCTGCGAGAGGGCGTCGAGCCACCGGGGGAACGTCTCCGGCGGCACGAACAGACCGCCGGCGAACGCCAGCGGGAAGACGACGACCTGCGCCACCGCGATCGCCGCCTTGGAGGACAGGGCGTACCCGATCGTCAGGCCGAGCAGGAGGAACGGCGTCGCGGCGAGGACCAGCAGCCCGGTGGCGAGCAGGAACCGCACCGGCGTGATCGTCGCCTCGGTGAGCAGCACCGCGACGAGCACGAGCGGCACGATGCCCAGCAGCGCGAAGACAGTGCCGGTCAGGACACGGCCGGCCAGGCGCGGACCCGGCCCCGCGGGAAGGGTCCGGACGTACGGGTCGAAGGGCAGGGCCCGGTCCTCCGCGACGCCGACGCCGTAGGAGAAGATGCACGTCGACAGCACGGCGAAGACCGCGAGCTGGGCGGTCGCGCCCGTCGACGCGACGGGGTCCTGCGCGAGCGCCTGCTGCGGCGCGACGAAGAACAGCATCGCCAGTGCCGGGAACACCGCGGCCCCGATCACGGCGACCGGCACGCGGATGGTCTCGAGGAACGTCATCCGGAAGTGCAGGGCAGCGAGCGTCAGCGGGGGCACGGTCCGGTCCGTCGCCGGGTGAGCGCCGCCACCGGACGCCCTGCTCCCGGCGCT
This sequence comes from uncultured Actinotalea sp., assembly GCF_946885855.1. The sequence goes on from NZ_CAMPHH010000251.1 coordinate 827, forward strand.
CCCGGCGCTCCCGGCGCTCCCGGCGTTCCCGCCCGCAGGGCCGGTGGACCTGGTCGTCGGGCTCTGCGTGCTCATGCGGCCACCTCCTGCCGGGTCAGGGCGAGGAACGCCTCCTCGAGGGACGCGCTGCGCACCTCGAGGTCGTGGAAGGGGACGCCGGCCGTGACGAGCTCGCGCACGAGGGCGTCGGCGTCGGCGGTGAGCAGCACGTGGCGCCCGCTCGCCGGATCGGTGTCGCGCCGGACCACGCCGGCGAGGGCGTCGAGCCGCGCCACCGCGGCCGACGCGGGTCCTCCGGTGGGCGACGCGGAGAGCGCAGCGGTGGGCACCGCGGAGGGTGGCGGCGCGGCCGTCGGCGGCGCGGCGCCGTCGTCGTCGGCGAGCGCCAGGGTGACGCGGCGCAGGGCGACGCGGCCGACGACGTCGCGCAACGCCCCGTCCGCGAGCACCCGGCCGTGGTCGACGACGACGACGCGCTCGGCCAGCGCCTCGATCTCCTCCAGGTAGTGGCTGGTCACCATGACCGTCACGCCGCGGGCGTGGAAGGTGCGCAGGGCGTCCCACAGGACGTGGCGGGCGTCGACGTCGAGCCCGGTCGTCGGCTCGTCGAGGAGCACGAGGTCCGGGCGGCCGGCCATCGCCAACGCCACGGCGAGGCGCCGCTTCTGCCCGCCGGACAGCCCGCCGGTCTGGCGGCGCGCGAGGTCGGTGAGGCCGAAGACGTCGAGCAGCTCGCCGACGGGCATCGGGTCGGGGTAGTGGCCGGCGACGAACGCCGCCACCTCGCCCACCCGCAGCGTCGGCGGCAGCCCGGTCTCCTGCGGTGTCGTGCCGAGACGGACGCGGGCGACGGCGTCGCGGGGGTCGCGGCCGAACAGGCGGACGGTGCCGGAGTCCGGGCGTCGGATGCCGCTGACGAGGCTGAGCAGGGTCGTCTTGCCGGCGCCGTTCGGGCCGAGCAGACCGACGATCTCGCCGCGGTGGACGTCGAGGGAGACGTCGTCGAGCGCGACGGTGGCGTCGAACCGGCGCGTCACGCGCTCGACCCGGACGGGCACGTCGTCGTCGGGGCCGGGCTGCGGTGGTCGGCTCCCGGCCGGTGCGGTCGTGGTCATGCGTCCCCCTCGGTGCTGGTGGTGCTGCTGGTGATGGTCGTGCGGGCGGTGGTGGCGGCCCGCGTGTCGGACGTGCTGCCGGCAGTCCCGGCGTCGACGTCCGGCGGCGTGAGCAGCGTGCGCAGCGCGGTGACGTAGTCCTCGAAGGCCCGGCGGCCCGCCGTCGTCGCCTCGACCTCGGTGCGCGGCACCCGGCCCGCGAAGCCCTTGGTGACGACGACGTAGCCGGCGTCCTCGAGGCGACGCAGGTGGGTGGAGAGGTTGCCGGCGGTCGCGTCGAGGAGGCCCTGCAGCCGGGGGAACGTGAGGCGGTCCCCGACCGGCAGGGCGCAGAGCGTCGTCATGATCCGCAGCCGCGCCTGGCTGTGGATGACCGGGTCGAGCTCCCCGGCCTGCGGGCTCACGGCAGCGCCTCCCGGCGGGCCCGGCGCAGGTGGTGCGCGAGGGCGGCGACGAGCATCCCGCCGCCCCCGGCGAGCGCCATGACCAGCAGGGTGTGCGGCGGGCCGACGACGGCGCCCGCCGCCGTGACCACCGCGATCCACGCGCCGAGCACGAACTGGGTGCGGTCGCCCCACATCGCGCCTCCCGCCATGTAGAGCGCGGCGACGAGCAGCGCGGACACCACGGTCTGCGCGTGCGCCACCAGGAGGAAGGGGGCGCCCGTGCGGTCCAGGCCGGCGCCGAGCGCGAAGACGCCCCCGAACGCGAGGAACCACGCCCACCCGTACATCGCGCCCTGCACGGCCGAGCCGCCGCGCACGCCCGACGAACGGCGCGCCAGGTGCACCGCCGTGACGACGGCGGCCGCGGAGAGCGCCACGCCGAAGACGGCGAACCCCGCCTGCCTCGCGACCACCGGGTCCTCCCGGAGCGCGAGCCACAGGGCCGTGAAGCCGACCAGCCAGGCCATGCCCCAGGCGCCGAAGAGGACCCGGGCGTCGACGTCGGTGGCGGCCTCGACCCGGGCCCGCTGCTCGGCGATGAGCGTCCGGGCGACGGCGAGGTCGGGCGCGTCGTCGTGCTCGTGCTCGGTGCCGTCCGGAGCGGCCATGGCATCCCCTGAAGTAGTCTGCGATGCAAAGTTGTTGCCGGAAGCGTGCCGCCGGAAGGGCGGTCTGTCAAGGCCGCCCAGCGGCGCCGAGGGGAAGGTCTGTGGCGGATCGCGCCACGGATCCTCCCCGCTGACGACACGGCCCCCGCTCTCCCAGGCACCTCCCAGCCGTCGTTCAGCGTCGCCGTCTACGGTGAGCGGACCGCCGCCGGGTGCGACACCCACCGCATCGCCGCACCCCGGCACCGCCGCACGACCGCACCGCGGCACGACCGCACCGCCGCACCGCCGCACCGCCGCGCCGTCGGCCCGTTCACCTCCGGAGGTTCCCGCCATGGGCACAGCACCCGAGACGCCCGGCGTCGCCGCAGCGGCCGCGCCGGTCGACCCGGCCACCAGGACCGCGCCGACCGCGCCGGCCCGCTCGCGCCGGCGCCTCACCGCGGAGATCTGGATCGTGCTCGGCCTGTCGTTGGGTCAGTCGGCGCTCTACGCGATCGTGCGGCTCTACGCCCGGTACACCGCGGAGGTCCCGCTCGCCCAGCAGTCGACGACGCTCAACCCCACCCGCTCGCCGCGCCCCTACCTCGACCTCACCTACCAGCTGCTGGCGATCGGCTTCGCGCTCGTGCCGGTCGTGCTCGCGCTGTACCTGCTCTCGGCGCACGGCCGCTCGGCGGTCCGGCGGATCGGGCTCGACGGCGCCCGCCCGCGCCGGGACCTCGCCGTCGGGCTCGGGCTCGCAGCCCTCATCGGCATCCCCGGGCTCGGGCTCTACGTCGCGGGCCGGGCGCTCGGCGTCACGGTCGAGATCCAGGCCGCGGGTCTGGGCCAGTACTGGTGGACGGTGCCGGTGCTGATCCTGGCGGCGCTGCAGAACTCCCTGCTGGAGGAGGTCGTCGCCGTCGGCTACCTCGTCGAGCGGCTCGAGGAGCTGCGCTGGGGCGTCCCCGCGATCCTCGCCGCGAGCGCCCTGCTGCGCGGGGCGTACCACCTCTACCAGGGCCCCGGGATGGCGGTGGGCAACGTCGTCATGGGCGTCGTCTTCGGCTGGTACTACCTCAAGCGGCGACGCGTCATGCCGCTGGTCGTGGCGCACACGGCCCTCGACGTCGTCGCGTTCGTCGGGTACGCCGCACTGCCGGAGGACGTCCTCGCCGCGCTGCGGATCGGCTGAGCCGCCGGGGCACCGACATCCGGGCGGACCGGGCGTCGCGCCGCCCGCGCGGCGCCGTCACGCGTCCCCTTCCGGCCGTGACCGCGACCCTAGACTCGCGAGCATGGCCACCTCCACGCTCCGCGGGCGCCTCGGCCGCCCTCGCGTGGACGCGGCGGTGGACATCGTCGACAGCCCCACGGCCCGGGTGCACCACCCGGCAGACCTCGTCGGCCTCGCCCTCTCGGCGCTGGGTGTCGCCGCCGTGCTCGTGCTCGCCGTCTACGCGCAGGGCACCACGGAGGGTCTCCAGGAGGACGTCCAGGGGTTCGACACCCTGCTGCGGCGCATCCTCTTCCTGCCCGTCGCCGTGCTCGAGGGGCTCATCACGCTCGTCGCGCCCGTCGTCGTCCTCACCGAGCTCGCGCTGCGCCGGCTGCCGCGCCAGGCGTTCGAGGCGATCGGCGCCGCCGTCCTCGGCACGCTGCTCGGCCTGCTCACCGCCTGGCTCATCACCTCCCTCGGCTCGGACGAGCTGCGCTTCGCCCTCAGCGTGGTGTCCCGCGGGGAGCGCGTCGTCACCATCCCGGCGCTGCTGGTCGGCACGACGGCGCTGCTGACCGCGGCGGGGGCGCGCAGCCGCCGTCGCACGCTGCCCGCGTCGTGGAACCTGTTGTGGGTCGGGCTCGGCGTCGCGCTCGTGACCGGGCTGGTCACGCTCCCGGGGGCGCTGCTGACGGTCCTCCTCGGACGG
>NZ_CAMPHH010000252.1 GCF_946885855.1 uncultured Actinotalea sp.
CGGCATCTTCACCAAGGCGGCCGACGTCGGCGCCGACCTCGTCGGCAAGGTCGAGCAGGGCATCCCGGAGGACGACCCGCGCAACGCGGCGACCATCGCGGACAACGTCGGCGACAACGTCGGCGACTGCGCCGGCATGGCGGCGGACCTCTTCGAGTCCTACGCGGTGACGCTCGTCGCCGCGCTCATCCTCGGCAAGGTCGCCTTCGGCGAGCAGGGCCTCGTCTTCCCGCTCATCGTCCCGGCGATCGGCGCCCTTACCGCCGCGCTCGGCGTCTACATCACGCGGGTCCGCGGCACCGAGAGCGGGCTGCGGGCGATCTACCGCGGCTTCTACACCTCCGCCGTCATCGGGGCGCTGCTGTCGGCGGTCGCCGCCTACCTGTACCTGCCGTCGACCTTCGACGCGCTCACCCCGATCGAGGGCAGCGACCTGGCCGGCCAGACCGGCGACCCGCGCCTGCTGGCGACGCTCGCCGTCGTCATCGGCATCCTGCTGGCGGGCGTCATCCTCTGGCTCACCGGCTACTTCACCGGCACGACGTCCAAGCCGACGCTGCACGTGGCACGGACCTCGCTCACCGGCCCGGCGACCGTCGTCCTGTCGGGCATCGGCGTGGGCTTCGAGTCCGCCGTGTACACCGCGGGCATCATCGCCGCGGCGATCTGCGCGGTGTTCCTCATCGCGGGCGGGTCCGTGTGGCTCGCGCTGTTCCTCATCGCGCTCGCCGGCTGCGGCCTGCTGACCACGGTCGGCGTCATCGTCGCCATGGACACGTTCGGCCCGGTCAGCGACAACGCCCAGGGCATCGCCGAGATGTCCGGGGACATCGACGCGAACGGCGCGCAGACGCTCACCGACCTCGACGCGGTCGGCAACACCACCAAGGCGATCACCAAGGGCATCGCGATCGCGACCGCCGTGCTCGCCGCGACCGCGCTGTTCGGCTCCTACTCCGACGCGGTGCGGCAGGCGCTCGCGGGGATCGACCTGTCCGGCGACGGCGCGCTGTCCGTCGCGATGCTGTCGTACGAGGTCATCTCCCCGATCACGCTCGTGGGCGTCATCCTCGGCGCCGCGACGGTGTTCCTCTTCTCGGGCCTGGCGATCGACGCGGTCACCCGCGCGGCCGGCGCCATCGTGTTCGAGGTCCGCCGCCAGTTCCGGGAGATGCCCGGCATCATGACCGGCGAGGTCCGGCCCGAGTACGGCAAGGTGGTCGACATCTGCACCCGCGACTCGCTGCGCGAGCTCGCCACGCCTGGCCTCCTGGCCGCGTTCGCTCCGATCGCCGTCGGCTTCGGCCTCGGCGTCGGCCCGCTCGCGGGCTTCCTCGCCGGCACGATCGGCGCGGGCGTCCTCATGGCGGTCTTCCTCGCCAACTCCGGCGGCGCCTGGGACAACGCGAAGAAGATCGTCGAGGACGGCAAGTACGGCGGCAAGAACAGCGAGGCGCACGCCGCCGTCGTCATCGGTGACACCGTCGGCGACCCGTTCAAGGACACCGCCGGCCCGGCGATCAACCCGCTCATCAAGGTCATGAACCTCGTGGCGCTGCTCATCGCGCCCGCGGTGGTCCAGGTGAGCATCGGTCCGGACGCCAACCACACCCTGCGGCTCGGGATCGCGACGTTCGCGGCGCTCGTCGCCTTCGGCGCCGTGATCATGTCCCGGGTTCGGGCCGCGAAGGTCGACGCGGAGGCCCGCCTCGAGCACGAGGCGCACCTCGTCTGACGCCGAGGCCGCGCCCGGCGCCCGTTCGGACCGGCGCGGCTGACCCGTCGCGGGCCGCCGACGCCGCGGCACCGCGGTCCGCAGGCCCCGTCCCTCCCGCAGGGGCGGGGCCTGCGTCGTGCACGGGTGTGCGCGACGCGGGCCCCGGTGCCCGATCGGTGGTGCGCCGCCGTGGCCGTGCGGTGGAATGGCACCGTGAACAGCACAGCGCCTCGGACCGACGTCGCGCCCCGGACCGGCGCGGCGCTCCCGCTGCGGGTCGCGACCTGGAACCTCCGGCAGCTCAAGGACGACCGCGCCGCCGTCGTCGACGTGCTCCGCGCGCTCGACGCCGACGTCGTCGCGGTGCAGGAGCCGCCGCGCGGTCCCGCCGGGCGGTCCCGGCTGCGCCGGCTCGCGCAGGAGGCGGGGCTCGAGGTGGCGGTCGCGGGCGGCGGCGCGCGGACGACGGCGCTGCTCGTGCGCCCCGGTCTGCCCGTCCACGGCGCCCGGGCGCACCGGCTCGCGTGGCGACCGGGACGGACCCGGCGCGGCGTCGCGTACGCCGAGGTGGCGGGGATCCGGGTCGTCAGCGTGCACCTGGGCCTGACGGAGGGCGAGCGGCAGCGCCACCTCGTCCGGATCGGCCACCTGGTCCGGTCCACGACGAGTCGGGGCGTCGTGCTCGCCGGGGACCTCAACGAGGAGCCGGGCGGTCCCACGCGCCGGGCGCTCGGCCTGCACCTGCGCGACGCGACCGCGACCGTCGGGCCGACCTTCCCCACCCGCCGCCCGCACCGCCGCCTCGACGCGGTCCTCGTCGGCCCGGGCCTGGCGACCAGCGGCGCGCGCCGGGTCCACGACGAGCGGGTCCGAGCAGCCAGTGACCACCTCCCGGTCGTCGTCGACCTCGCGCTGCCGTGACCGGAGAGCGCGGACCGCACCACGTCGAGGCGACCGAGCCCCTGCTCGGGGCGCTCCGGGCGGACCTCGGCCCCTGGACGGTCGACGCGGTCGAGGAGCTGCTCGGCCCCGTCGCCGCGGCGGCGCTGCACCGCGAGCAGGCGCTGCCGGCGCTGCGCGCACTGGGAGAGGAACCCGGGGCGCCGGACGGCGGTGGCGCTCGTCCCGGGACGCTCCCGCTCGCTGATCCCGTCGCGACGCTGGTCCGCGCGTTCATGCTCGGCCGCCCCGTCCCGCGGCGCGACCTCGACCGGGCGCTGCCCCGGCTGACCACCGACGACGCCGAGCGCCTGGGCCTCGTCGCCGCCGCGGGCGCGGGCGACGACGACGCCGTCCACGCCCGTGTCGACCTGCGGCCCTACCGGGCGGACGACGCCCACGGGACCGTGGACTGGTGGCTCGCCTCGGACCTGGGCGAGCTTGCGACCGGCCGGGCACTGCGGCCGGACCACGTCCTCGGGGTCGGCGGCGCCTCGACGACCCTCGCGCAGGTGACCGTCCGCACGCCGCGGCGGCGCACCCTCGACCTCGGTACCGGCTGCGGCATCCAGGCGCTGCACGCCGCCCGGCACAGCGGCGCCGTCGTCGCGACGGACGTCTCCGCGCGGGCCCTGGCCTTCGCGCGCTTCAACGCGGCCCTCGCCGGGGCGACGCTCGACCTGCGCCGCGGCTCGATGCTCGAGCCCGTGACCGGCGAGACCTTCGACCTCGTCGTCTCCAACCCGCCGTTCGTCATCACGCCGCGCGCGGTCGCCGACCGGGACGGTCCGGGGGCGTCGTCGTCCCGGCGGGCCGGGCTGCCCCGGTACGAGTACCGCGACGGCGGGCGCGCAGGGGACGACCTCGTCGCCGACCTCGTGAGGGAGGTCGGCGACGTGCTGGCGCCCGGCGGCGTCGCGCAGCTGCTCGCGAACTGGGAGCACCGCCGCGGCGAGGACTGGCGCGAGCGCGTCGGCGCGTGGCTCGACGCCTCCGGCCTGGACGGCTGGGTCGTCCAGCGCGAGGTCCAGGACCCTGCGCAGTACGCGGAGACGTGGCTGCGCGACGGCGGCCTCACCGCGGAGCGGGACCCCGGCGCCTGGGCCGCCGCCTACGGCGCGTGGCTGGACGACTTCGCCGTGCGGGACGTGGAGGCGGTCGGGTTCGGCTTCGTGCTGCTGCGTCGGCCCGCGGACCCCGCGGACCGGAGGCGTCCGCGGCTGCGCCGGCTCGAGGAGCGCACCGGCCCGGTGCGCCAGCCCCTCGGCGCGCACCTCGCCGCGGCCCTCGCGGCGCACGACCTGCTGGCCGCCGACGACGACGCCCTGCTCGCGTGGGCGTTCACGGTCGCCCCGGACATCACCGAGGAACGGCACCTGGTGCCCGGCTCGGTCGACCCGACGGTCGTGCTGCTGCGGCAGGGCGGGGGCTTCGGTCGCGTCGTCCAGGCCGGCACCGCGCTGGCGGGCCTGGTCGGCGCGAGCGACGGCGAGCTCACGGTCGGGCAGATCCTCGGCGGGATCGGCGCGCTGCTTGGCGTCCCGGTGGACGCGCTGCGGGCGGAGCTGGTCCCGCAGGTGCGCGAGCTCGTCGCGGACGGCTTCCTGCTGCCGGGCTGAGGCTGCGGAGGTGGCCGCTCCCGTGGCGGCGGGTGCGTCGGGGAGTCGGTGGCGGGCCGGTGACGGGCGGTCAGGACCGGTCGGGCGTCTGCTGGTGCAGGACCAGGCGCCAGCGGCCGTCGCGGCGGGCGTACACGCTCGTGACCAGCGCCTCGTAGCGCGGCCCGCCCCGGTGGGCGGCGACGGCATAGGTCAGGAGCGCGACGTCGGGCGCGGGGCTGCGGACCTCCGGGTCGGCGATCGCGAAGCCCTGCCAGGGGTCCGTGCCGAGCGCCGGCAGGACGGCGTCGGCACCCCGCAGGACCAGGCCGCCGGGCAGGAGCATGACGACGTCGTCGTCGAGGACCTCCCGGTAGAACGCGGTGGCCTCGGCCGCCCCGGTGCTGAGGGCCTCCCAGCCCCGGACCTCGACGTCGAGGACGTCGTGGCGGGGACCCGGGAGCGTCGAGCCGTGCGGCGCGACGGGCGGGTCGGGGTCGAAGGGCATGCCCCACGGTAGGCCGTCGCGGTGTCGTGCGGGGGAGGGACGTGACGTCGTCGCCCGCCGCGAGGGACGACGCGACGTCGTCGCGGGCGGCAGCGGCCAGGTCCGCCTGCCCGCGGTCCAGCCCACCACGATCA
>NZ_CAMPHH010000253.1 GCF_946885855.1 uncultured Actinotalea sp.
GGCCCGACGAAGGTAGATTCCGATCGTGACGACCAACGGGACCACCGTGAAGGTGGGGGCCGCCGCGGGCGTCCGCACCGCAGCGGGCACCACGACGGCCCGCGCCCACCGCCGCAGCGCCCCGACGCTGCGCCAGGTCGCCGCCGCGGCCGGTGTGTCGCGGGCGACGGCGTCGCGCGTGATCAACGGCGGCCACCTCGTGAGCGAGCAGGCCAAGCAAGCCGTCGAGGCCGCGATCGCCGAGCTCGGGTTCACGCCCAACCCCGTCGCCCGCAACCTCGCGACGCGCCGGACCGGCTCGGTCGCGCTCGTCGTGCCCGAGCCGAACGCCCGACTGCTGTCCGACCCGTTCTTCGGCAGCGTCATCAACGGCCTGTCGCTCTCGCTCGAGGCGGCGGACCTGCAGATGATCCTCGTCATCGCGCGCCCCGGACCGGGCCACGACCGCGCGGTCCGCTACCTCACCACCGGCCAGGTCGACGGCGCCGTCATCACCTCCCACCACCGCGAGGACCGGCTCAACGCGCGCCTGCTGGAGTCGGGGCTGCCGTGCGTCTTCGTCGGTCGGCCCCTCGACGTGGAGGGCGCGCACTGCGTCGACATGGACAACGTCGGGGGCGCGCGCCTGGCGACCGAGTACCTCGTCGAGCACGGGCGCCGGCGCATCGGCACCGTCGCGGGCCCGCAGGACATGCCCGCCGGCGTGGACCGTCTGCGGGGCTGGCAGGACGCGCTCGCCGCGGCGGGTCTCCCGGCGGACGCCGTCGTCCACGGCGACTTCACCGTGCCCGGTGGCGCCGAGGCCACGCGCCGTCTGCTCACCGCCCACCCCGACCTCGACGCGATCTTCGTGGCGTCCGACCTCATGGCGTCCGCGACGCTCACCGAGGTCGCCGCGAGCGGGCGGCGCATCCCCGACGACGTCGCGGTCTTCGGGTTCGACGACCTCGGCCTCGCGTCGACGACCACCCCGCCGCTGAGCACGGTCATCCACCCGGTCGAGGCCATGGCGTCCCGGGCGGGCGAGATGCTCGCGGAGATGCTCGGCGGCACCGAGCACGCGGCCGAGCCGGTCGTCTTCCCGGCGCGGCTCGCGCTGCGCGCGTCGGCCTGACCGAACCGGCATGGCCGGCCCCGGTCAGCCCACGACGGTCGCGCCGAGCAGCGCACCGATCCCGAACGTCACGCCCATCGCGAGCGCGCCACCGACCAGCAGCCGCGCGACCGCCCGCAGCCGGTGCGCCCGGCCGAACCAGGCGCTGACGGACCCGGTAGCCACGAGCGCGACGAGGACGGCGACGAACGTCACCGGGATCCGCGCCGACTCCGTGGCCAGCACCATCGCCAGCAGCGGGAGGGCGGCGCCGAGCACGAACGCGACCGCGGACGCGACCGCGGCGTGCCAGGGGTTGGTGAGGTCCTCCTCGTCGAGGTTGTGCTCGACGTCGAGGTGCGCCCGGACGGGGTCGACCGCGGACAGCTCCGCGGCGACGCGGTGCGCGGTGTCGGCGCTCAGGCCCTTGGCGCGGTACAGGCCGGCGAGCTGCTCGAGCTCGCCCTCCGGGTCCTCGGCCAGCTCGCGCTTCTCCTCCGCGATGAGCGCCTTCTCGGTGTCCCGCGCGCTGCTGACCGAGACGTACTCCCCCAGCGCCATGGACACGGCGCCCGCGGTGAGCGCCGCGACACCCGCGACGAGGATCGCGCTGCGGTCGGTCGTCGCCGCCGCCACGCCGACGACGAGGCCCGCCGTCGAGATGATCCCGTCGTTGGCGCCGAGCACGCCCGCGCGCAGCCAGTTGAGGCGCGACTTCAGGCCGGTGCCGTTCGTGACGGGCGCCGGCACCACGTCGGCGGCGGTCGCCGCGCGCGGCGCAGCGGGACCCGGGGTGGAGGAGAGGGACGCGGCGTCCATGCTCCGACGCTAGGTCTCGGCGGCCCCGGCTGCCAGCAAGGACAGGCTTGCCGAAGCAGCCCCGCAGGTTCGTCGGAGCAAGGCCCCAGAGCGAGGCCCTCGGAGCGACCGGGCCGTCAGAGCCACGCCCTCGGAGCGACCGGGCCTCAGAGCTGCCGGTCGTCCGGACGGCACACCACGACGGGGATCTCCCGCCGGGTGCGCTCCTGGTAGGTCGCGTAGCCGCCGTAGACGCCGACGGCGACGCGCCACAGCTCGGGCCGCTCCTGCGGCGTCGCGGTGCGGGCGCGCATCGGCAGCAGGCGGCTCCCGCGCTGCACGACCACCCGGTCGTCGGCCACGAGGTTGCGGTACCACTGCGGGTGTCCGTCGCGGCCGCCGTCGGACGCGACGAGCAGCAGGTGCTCACCGTGCTGGATCGCGCTGAGGACGGTGACGCGCGGCTGCCCGCTGACCCGGCCCGTCGTCGTCAGCAGGACCTGCTCGATGTGCGCGATCCGGGCGCCGATCCGCCCGCCGGTGCGCCGGTAGAGCCACCGGTGCGAGGCGGTCACGGCGTTCTGGACCCGACGGTTGATCACCAGGACAGCGTAGGCGCCGACGACGACACCCCGCGCCGCCCGGTGCGACCAGCGACCGGTGCGACCGGCGACCGGAGCGACCGGCGCCCGGTGCGGACCCCCGGGCGACAAGGACGCCCCGCGAACACCCGCCGCCGTGGCACCACGCCCCCACGCCGCCGCACGGGTGATGGCGCACGCGCACCCGCTCAGGACGCACCGCGTGGCGGTGGTTCACGGGACGACCCGTGTGACAAGGTCGTGCCCGGTGCGCAGGGCGCCGCGGAGCGGTGGGGGGTGGGCGGCATGGACGACCTCACCGCGCACATGGCCGCCCTCTGGCGCGCGCGCGGCGTGGGGATCGTGCTGGGCGAGGGCGAGGCCGTCCTGCGGTGCAACCCCGAGTTCGGCCTGATGTGCGGCCGCTCGGACGAGGACGGCACCGCGACCACGTGGCGGGAGCTGCTCCCGGCGGACCGCCACGGCGACGACCTCATGCTCTTCCAGCAGCTCCTCACCGTCGACAGCGCGACGGTCGTCACGGAGCTCGCCCTGCCCGACGGCGCGCGCCGACCTGTCCTCGTCGCGGCCGCGGTGGTCGACCCGGGCGGTCCGCGGTGGATCGCCGTCGTCCTGGACCTGAGCCGTGACGAGCAGCTGCGGCGGATGGCCGAGACCGACGCCGCGATCCTGTCCACCCTGCTCGAGGACGCGCCGTTCGGCTTCGCGCTGCTGTCCAACGACCTGCGCTTCCTGCGGATCAACCGTGAGCTGGCCGCCATGAACGGCCACAGCGTGGCCGAGCACGAGGGCCGCCACGCCTTCGACCTGCTGCCCCAGCTGCGCGAGACCGCCGAGCCGATCCTTCGGCAGGTGCTCGAGACGGGCGAGGCGGTGCGCGAGGTCGAGATCGTCGGGGAGACGGACGCCGCGCCCGGCGTCGAGCGGGTGTGGCGCGAGTCGTTCTTCCCCGTCCGCGCGCCGGGCCGGCCGGTCGTCGGCGTCGCGGCGCTCGCCCGGGACGAGACGGAGCTGCGCCGGCTCCAGCGCGAGATCGAGCAGCTTTCCGACCAGCGCCGCCGTGCCCTGGAGGAGCTCCAGCGCGGGCTGCTGCCCACCGGGGTGCCGGAGATCGAGGGCTTCGAGGTCGCCGCGCGGTACATGTCCGCCTCGGAGGAGGTGCGCCTCGGCGGCGACTGGTACGACGTCGTCGCGATGCGCGACGGGCGGCTGGCGCTGTCGATCGGGGACGCCGTCGGGCACGGGATCCCGGCGATCGGTCTCATGTCCCGCGCCAGCGGCGCCATGCAGGCGTACGTGTCGCAGCAGCTCGACCCGGACGCGATGCTGCGCAACCTCGACCAGCTCATGGGCGACAGCGCGTCCGAGGCCGTCGCCAGCGCACTGGTCGGGCGGCTCAGCCCCGACGGCCTGCTCGAGTACTCCACGGCCGGTCACCCGTACGCGCTCCTGCGCCGCCCGGACGGCAGCGTGGGCCGCCTCACGGACGCGCAGGGCCCGCTGCTCGGCGCGCGTCGGCACCCGCGGTACCGCAGCCGCACGGCGGTCCTCGAGCCCGGCGGCGCACTCGTGCTCTACACCGACGGCCTCATCGAGCGGCGGGACGAGAGCCTGTCGGTCGGCATGGCGCGGCTCGCGGACGCCATCGCGTCGCAGCCCCCCGACGGGACGGCCGAGGACCTCGTGTCCGCCGTCCTCGAGGCGTGCCTGGACGACCGGACCCGCGAGGACGACGTCTGCGTCATCGCCGTCGTGCGCCACCCGGACCACGCCGCCGCCGACGGCGCCGCCGCTCACCACGCCTGACGCCCGCTGGCGCAGCGCGGCCCCACGCGCCGGCGCGCTCCGCGACACGCTGCGCCGCCCCATACATCCAGAACGCGGAGACTTCGCCGTGCGAGACGCGGGCAGCTCTCCGCGTCGAGGGGGGCGGGTCAGGCGGGGACGACCTCCTGGACCTCGACGCCCGGGGCGCGCTCGGCGAGGAGGCGGGCGTGCAGGTCCGCGTCGGCCTGGTCGTCGGCGTCGAACGCGATGCGGACCGCGCCCTCGAGGGCGTCGCCGTCGCGGGCGACCACCTCGCCGTCGTCGGGGTGCTCGAGCAGCTGGTCGACGTACGGGCCGGCGACCGTGGAGTCGATCGCGGCGGGGACGCGCAGGCGGGCCTCGAATCTCATCCGGCCAGCATCCCGGGGCCGGCCCCGCCCCGCCACCTCATCGCGAACCTCCCGCCGGAGTTCCGCCGGACCTGCCGCCGGACCCGCAGTCGGACCAGCCGCCGCGGCGCCGGACGATCCACCCCCATCGCCGAGTTCGACATCTCGGCGATCCTCCTCGCCGAGATGTCGAACTCGGCGAGGAGGATCGCCGAG
>NZ_CAMPHH010000254.1 GCF_946885855.1 uncultured Actinotalea sp.
GTAGGCGGCGGCGATGTTCGCGAGGCTGAACCCCTCACCGGTGGTGAGGCCTCGCCAGACGAGGAAGACGAGCGGGGACAGGACGAGGTAGCCCACGACGGCGAGGGCCAGGACCCCGACCACCGCCGTCGCGCTGGGCCGCCGACGACGCAGCGCCACGGGGGCTGCCGCGTCGTCGACGACCGTGCTCGAGGTACCCGGCGCGTCGGCGAGAGCCGTCATGCCGCGTTACCGCCGCGCACGACCTCGTCCCAGAGCTCCGCCCACTCGGTGTAGTTGTCCGCCACCTCGGCGACGTCGACCACGAGCGGGTCGATGTCGACCCCGCCGAAGGTCTGCTCCGCGAGGGACTCGTTGGCGGGCGTGCGGCCCTCGTCGACGAAGATCTGCTGGCCGCCGTCAGCGCTGAGGATGAAGTCCTGCAGCAGCATCGCTCCGGCCGGGTTGTCCGAGAGGCAGTGCACCGACGTCGCGGTGATCTCGGCGACCACGGGGATGTTGACGGGGTCCCACGCGATCGGGGCGCCCTTGCCCTGCAGCTCCAGGAGGCGGTGGACGTAGTGGTTCGGCGCGATGGCGTACTGCCCGGCGACGACGAGCTCCGTCGTCGTCGTGTGCCCGGACGTGATGTCCGCGTTCGCGGCCATGTCCTTGAACACCTGCACCGCCTCGTCGCGGCTCTTGCCCTCGGACTCCATGTGCATGACCAGGCCCGCGAACCAGAAGACGTCGCTGCCCTCGAGCGCGAGGCTCCCGGCGTCGAAGGTGGCGTACTCCTCCAGCGACTGCGGCACCTGGTCCGGGGACACGGCCTCGGTGTTCCAGCCCGGGACGATGTAGCTGAGCCGGTCGCCGATGTAGTTGTCGAACGCGGTCGCCGCGTCGGACAGCTCCGCGGCGAGCGGTGACGCCGCCGGGGCCAGGAGCCCGTTCTCGTCGAGGATCGCCATCTCGAGCGTGTCCATCTCGATCATGTCGGCGCCGGAGAAGTTGGCGTCCGACTCCTCCAGGACGCGCTGGCGGATCTGCTCGCTGCCGGCGCGGTAGACGTTGACCGTGAGGTCGCCGTACTTGTCCTCGAACGCGTCCGTGATCGCCTGCGGGTCGTTGATCTCCGTGTAGAAGTCGATCGCGCCGTCGCGGGCGGCGACGGCCTCCTCGAGGAGGAGTGCCTCGCGCTCGGCGCCCTCGAGGGCGCCGGCGCGTTCCGCCAGGTCGACCGCAGCGCTGTCGGCACACGCGTCACCGCCGGCGCCCGACGCGCCGTCAGGGGTGCTCGCCGCCGGTGAGGCGCAGGCGCTGACCAGCAGCAGCAGACCACCGGCGGATGCGGCAAGGGCGCCTGTGCGGGAACGGTTGCGGTACAAGGACATGGGCTGCACTCCTTCGGAGCTGTGCCCGCGGCGCGGGGTCGCCGTTGACCCCGCGGAGGACCGGCGGGCTGCCCGCCGAGGGCGGGCGGAGGTGCGGAAGGACGGCCGGTCGACGACGACCGACGAGGCGGCGGGACCGCCGCTGTGCGCTGCCAGGACTCGACCCGGGATCAGCGAGGCTGGAACCCGCGGCGGGCGGCGCTGCCCACCGTGGATCACATATTCGGTATATCGGTGGCGAACCTAGGGGGTGACCTGGATCACGTCAAGCATGTGACCGCGACCACACGCCGTTCGTGATCCGACCGTGTCCTCGTGGCGGCAGGACGCCGCAGCGCCACCCCGGCCCGGCCGGCGGGCCGTCGGCTCAGCCCGGGTCGACCTCGGCCCACCCGGCACCGCCCTGCCGCTCGATCCACGCGATGACCTCGGACGAGTCCAGGACGTCGGCGTACTTCTGGTCCATGTCGAACAGGTTCATCGCGCGGGTCGCCTCGTGGCGGTCGTACACGCAGTCCTCGACGACGATCATGTGCAGCCGGAGGCTGCAGCCGTCGACGACGGTCGCCCGGACGCAACCGCTGACGCTCTCCCCCACGACGATGAGCGTGTCGATGCCCTCGCCGATGAGGTGGGCTGCCAGCGGCGTGCCGAAGAACGCGCTCGGGGCGGTCTTGCGCAGGACCACCTCGCCCGGCTCGGGTGCGACCTGCTCGACGATGTCGAGGCGACGCCGGTGCCGGTCGAGCTCCTCCGGCGTCCTGGGGCGGGAGTCGTGCCGCCCGCCCAGCCGCGCGCCCCAGCCCGGCATCCCCGCCTCGTCCTTGTCCAGCGCCGTCACGTGGATCACGGGCACCCCGCGCGCGCGCGCTGCGGCCAGGAGCGGGCGCGTCCGCTCCAGCGCCTCCCAGCCGGCCAGCCCCGTGCTGCCGGGCCACGTCGTGACGGACTCCAGGAGCGGCAGCGGCTCGTCACCGATCGCCTTGCGATAGTTGTCGACCGAGAGCACCGCCGCCCTGCGCCCGAACCCGTAGGAGCCCTTGGCCCCGGCGGCCGCCAGGTGCGCCTTGTCCTGCTCCGTGAGGAATGCGTCCCACACACGCTGCGTCATGCCGTGACCTCGCTTCATCGGGAGGTGGTCGCCGGAGCGGCCGTCGTGAGCCCGAGTATTCTGAATCCGGTATCTACGGGCAAGGATGGAAGGCTCACTCCGGCCGACGAACCCCTCGGCGACGCACGTACAGGACGGCCCCGAGCGCCAGGGCCGCGAAGGCGAGGAGCGCCGCGCGGGCGTCCCCCACCGTCGCGAGCGCTCCCGCGGCCAGCGCGAAGAACGGTCGCATGCCGAGGTGGGCCATCGAGAACACGGCCATGACGCGGCTCCGGTGGTTCTCCGGCGCGAGCATCTGCAGCCCGGCGCTGAGCACCGGCGTGCTCAGCGCGAAGCCCAGGCCGATCGGGACGGCGGCCACGACGGTGACCGCGAGCGACGGCGCTCCGGCGGCAGCGACCAGGCCGACGAGCTGGAGCGAGAACGCCGTCGGGAGCATCCACCGCGCCGGGACGCGGCGTTCCACGGCACCGAAGGCGACGAGACCGGCGAGCGATCCCACGCTGTAGCCCATGATGATCACCCCGGCCGCCTCGGGCACGCCCCGGCCCGCCGCGATCGTCGGTGCGAGCGTCCGCAGCGCCTCCACGGCGCCGTTGGTCAGCACCACGGTCACGACCATGGCGGGCATGACCGGACTGGCCAGGATCGCCCGGAGGCCGTCGCGCGCCGAGCCCCGCCCAGGACCCGCAGCACGCGGGGTGCCCTCCCGACCACCCCGCTCGCCGGCGGGCCCGCGCAGGAAGGCCATGGACAGGACCGGACCCAGGAAGCTCACGGCGTTGAGCGTGAACGCCAGCGCCGGGGTGCCGACGAGGAGGAGGACCGACGCGAGCCCCGGCCCCGCCACCTGGCCGAACTGGAACTGCAGGACGTTGAGCGCCGTCGCGCGCGGGAGGTCGGCACGGCTCACGAGGGTGGGCAGCAGGGCGCCGTGCGCCGGCTTGTTCACGGCCTGGGCGGTGCCGATGAGGAAGCAGAAGGCGATGAGGAGGGCCGGCCCGAGGCGGTCCGCGGCGGTCACCGCGGCGAGCCCCCCCGCGGCCAGCCCCGCGACGGAGCACGCCACGACGACGACGAGCCGCCGGTCGACACGGTCGCCCAGGGCACCCGCAGGCAGGCTGAAGAGCAGCAGCGGGATGAAGGTGGCGAAGTTCACGACCCCCACCAGGAACGGCGAACCCGTCATCTCGAGCACGAGCACCGACGCCGTGACGTTGTGCAGCCAGGTGCCCGGACCCGAGAGGAGGCCGCCGAGCCAGTACGCGGCGAAGCGTCGGTTCCGGAGCAGCCGGAGAGCACCCGAGGGACCGTCACCCTCGTCCGGAGGCGACGCCCCCCTCCGCTCCTCGGGCATCGGCGCACCTCCACTCCACGTCAGTCGATAATGTATACACGATCCTTGACAGCAGGGCCGCAATGCGGTGGGCTGCTGTCGAACGCCCTGCGCCGCGTACCGCGGGCCCGCCCGCCGGCGGCGCGAGCGTCCGACCCGCAGCACCGGGCCCGCAACGGGGCGGGCCCTCGGCGACAGGAGTCTTCATGGCGGACCACTCTCACGGGCACGGGCACGACCACGGGCACGGGCACGACCACGGCGAGCACGACCCGCACGCCCCCGGCGGCGACCCGAACGGTCCGCGGCGCAAGGGCAAGCTGCACTACCACGAGGAGGAGGTGCGGCCGCTCGAGGCGAAGACGATCATCCACCGCCAGCCCCACCTCGACCTCTACTCCGACCGCGACCGCCGCCACCCCGCCCGCGACGTGGACCTCCCGCTGCGCTCGATCCAGCTGCACATCTCCGAGCTCGCGCCGGGGCAGCAGACGCGCCTGCACAAGCACCACAACGAGGCCGCGATCTACATCATCAAGGGCGTCGGCCACAGCGAGGTCCAGGGCGAGCGGTACCCCTGGGAGGCCGGGGACTTCCTCTTCATCCCCACGATGCAGTGGCACACCCACGTGAACTCCGGGGACGGCCCGGTGCTCTACATGGGCATCACCAACAAGCGCATGCTGGACTGGCTGGGGCTGGACCGGAAGGTCGAGGCCGGCATCCACATGCCGATGGAGGAGGTCGAGAAGGAGATCGCGGCGAAGAAGTTCTCGCCGTACTCGCACTACAGCATCAACCCCGAGGACGGTGTGCGGTTCGGGCCCGAGGGCTTCATCACCCGCGCGGACTGAGGCCCCGGTGCCCCGCACGCCCCCGGGCGTGCGGGGCACCGTCGCGTCCGCCGACCGTCCACGACCGAATCGTTGCGGCTCCGGCCGCCGAGCACGAAGGAGCCACCCGGTGGACCATCACGACGACCAGCACCCGCACGAGGAGCCGCACCCGCACGGTCACGCGCACGGTCACGCGCACGGTCACG
>NZ_CAMPHH010000255.1 GCF_946885855.1 uncultured Actinotalea sp.
GGCGTCCGGGGGCGCACCCGGGGGCTCCCCGGCCCCGCCGCAGCCGGCCGTCCCGACCGCGAGCGCGAGACCGAGCAGCAGGACCCGCCGCGTCCGGGAGCGCGGCGCCGGGACCGCTCGCCTCACGGGTCCAGCGTCGGGCGCGGCCGGCCCGGGCACCAGGGACCTCGGGCCCGACATGACCCGGCGACGTACCGGATCCGGGAACCGCCGGACGATCATCGGGACGGTGCGGCGTGATCCGGGCACGATGGGGGCATGACTGCACCCCGGATCTCCGCTCCCCGAACCGCCGTCGTCACGGGCGCCGGCCGCGGCATCGGTCGCGGGCTCGCCCTGGGCCTGGCCGAGCACGGCTACGCCGTGGCGCTCCTGGGCCGCACGCGCGAGCACCTCGACGCCGTGGCCGAGGCGGTCGCCGCCGCGGCCGCCGACGCCGGGCGCGAGGCACCACGCGTCGTCGTCGTCCCCGTCGAGCTGACCGACGGCGCCGCGGTCGGCGCGGCCGCGCGCCAGGTCGAGGAGGCCTTCGCGGACCTCGGCGGGGTGGGCCTGCTGGTCAACAACGCGGGCGTCATCGAGCGCACGGAGGGACCGCTGCTCGACACCGACGTCGAGGACACCTGGCGGGTGGTCGAGGTCAACGTCCGGGGGCCGCTGCTCCTCACGCAGGCGCTCCTCGGGGGGATGGTCGAGCGCGGCGGGGGCCGCGTGGTGAGCGTCAACTCCGGCGCGGCGGCATCCCCGTCGCGGCAGTACACCGGCTACGGGATCAGCAAGGGCGCGCTCGCCCGGCTGACGACGATCCTCGACGCGCAGTACCGCGACCAGGGCATCCGGACGTTCGACCTCGCGCCGGGCGTCGTGCGCACCGACATGACCGAGGCCATGCCGCTGCACGCCGAGCGCGAGGACTGGACGCCGGTGGAGGCGAGCGTCGACCTGCTCGTGGCGATCGGCGACGGCGACCTCGACCCGCTGTCGGGCCGCTTCTTCCGCGCCGGGAGCGACACCCCGCACAGCCTCGAGGCGCATGCGTACGACATCCTCGTCGCCGACGCCCGCCGGCTCGCGATCGCCCCCTACGGCCCGGACGACCCGACGCACCGCTGACGCCCCGGCCCGGCACCGCTGACGCTCCGGCACGCCAGGGTGAAGCCTTCCGTGCGGAGGTCGCACCGAAGGCTTCATCGAGCATGCGCACGCCGCACGCCGCCGGCGGGCCGGCGTCAGCGCTCCGGGACGACGGCGGGGACGTCGCCGAACCACTCGTGCACGCGGTCGGCGATGGCCCGCTCGAACAGGTCGTCGTCGTGCCGGGCGCGCAGCCACTCCTGGAAGCTGCCCCCGCACGCGGCGTCCAGCTCCGCCCGGCACGTCGCGGGGTCGGTGACGGCGCGCAGCAGCAGCGCCTCCGCCTGCGCCGCGGTGCCATAGAGGAACGGGTAGCCGGCCGGCAGCAGCGCCCGTGCCCACGGCCGGTCCGGGAACACCCCGACGGCGCCGGCGACGAGCGCCTCGACGTACTCGAGCCCGTAGGACTCCTCGACGGCGGTCGCCAGGAACGCCGTCGTGCGGGCGAGGGCGTGCCAGTAGTCCTCGCGCGTGGCCGTGAGGGGGCCCACCCACGCCCAGCGCTGCCCGGAGAGCCGCATCGCCTCCTCGGAGATGAGGTGCGACTCGTGCAGGCGTGCCTCGACCCGGATCGGCGTGCGCCTCGCGACCCGCTCGACGACGTCGAGGAAGAGCCGCGGGTTCTTGCGCTCGGACAGGTAGATCGCCGGGTAGAGGACGACCGGCACGTCCGTGTCGACCCGCGGCTGCACGTGCTCCAGCCGGATACCGAGGTTGACCCAGGCGATCCGCGCCTTCTCCGCGACCTGCGGCACCGTCCAGAAGTGGACGATCTCCCGGATCTCGCTGGCGGTGCGCTCGGAGTTGGCGAACGTCGGGAAGCTCGCGCAGGACAGGGCCAGCGTGGCGCGCTGGACCGGGTGGCGCATCGGTGCGGTGGGGAACCAGACGAAGTTCATCAGGCGCGGCTCGGGGTGGCTGCGGCGCAGGGTCTGCCACACGCACAGCGAGTCGACGACGTCCATGTCGAGCACGACCGTCTCGGCGGCGTCGACGAACTCCAGGGGCAGGACGTCGAGGTCCCGGTAGCGCCGGGGACCGCTGCCGACGACCTGCGCGCCGGGGAAGACCCGCAGCAGGCGCCGGACCAGCGTGGCACCGGCGTCGTGCCCGGTGACGACGCCGTCCGGGTCGACGACGGCGGAGTCGTACTTGATCGCGAGTCTCATCGCTGCTCGGCTCCCTGCTCGGCGAGCGCCGTCGTCGGGGCGGTGGTCGATCCGGCGGCCCCGGCGGAGCGGTCCGGCGCCGGGCCGCCGACGGCGGGCTCCGGCTCGTCCTCCAGGGACGTGCGGATCCGCATGCCGTAGAAGGACCGGTGGACGAAGAACGCGGCGACGAGGAAGAACACCGCCGCGAGGGTGCTGACCAGCGCCTGCCGGCCCTGGGCGGTCAGGCTCACCGCCAGCTCGACGGCCAGCAGGCCGAAGAGCGTCGTGAACTTGATGACGGGGTTGAGGGCGACGGACGAGGTGTCCTTGTACGGGTCGCCGACGGTGTCCCCGATGATCGTCGCGTCGTGCAGCGCCGTGCCCTTGGCGTGCAGGTCCACCTCGACGATCTTCTTCGCGTTGTCCCAGGCGCCGCCCGCGTTCGCCATGAAGATCGCCTGGTAGAGCCCGAAGACGGCGATCGAGACGAGGTAGCCGATGAAGAAGAACGGCTCGACGAAGGCGAAGGAGAGGGTCAGGAAGAAGACCCCGAGGAACATCGTCAGCATGCCCTGCTGGGCGTACTGGGTGCAGATCTCCACGACGCGCCGGGAGTCCGCCTCGCTCGCACGGGTCGCGCCGTCGAGCCGGATGGTGGTCCGGATGAACTCCACCGCGCGGTAGGCGCCGGTCGTCACGGCCTGGATGGACGCCCCGGTGAACCAGAAGATCACCGCGCCGCCGGCCACGAGACCGAGCAGGAGCGGGGCGTGCAGCAGCGACAGGTTCTCCAGGCCCGTGGTGAGGCCACCGGTCAGGGCCATGACGATCGAGAAGATCATCGTGGTGGCCCCGACGACGGCGGTGCCGATGAGGACGGGTTTCGCGGTCGCCTTGAAGGTGTTCCCGGCGCCGTCGTTCTCCTCGAGCATGAGCTTGGCCTTCGACCACTGCGGGTCGACGCCGTGCTCGCGGCGCAGCTCGTCGTCGATGCCGGGGATCTCCTCGATGGTGGACAACTCGTAGACGCTCTGCGCGTTGTCGGTGACCGGACCGTAGGAGTCCACGGCGATGGTGACGGGGCCCATGCTGAGGAACCCGAAGGCCACCAGGCCGAACGCGAAGATCGCCGGGGCCACCATGATCGCCTCGAGGCCGAGGCCGCTGATCAGGAACGCGCCTCCCATGAGGCCGACGATCGCGGTGCCCAGCCAGAACGCGGAGAAGTTGCCGGCGACGAGGCCGGACAGGATCGTCAGCGAGGCCCCGCCCTGCCGCGAGCTCTTGACGACCTCGCGGACGTGCTTGCTGTGGGTCGACGTGAACGCCTTGACCAGCTCGGGGATGAGGGCGCCGGCGAGCGTGCCGCAGCTGATGATCGACGCGAGCTTCCACCACAGGCCGTCCGGCGTGCTGGGGGACAGGACGGCCCACGTGGTCAGGTAGGTGGCAGCGATCGACACGAGCGAGGTGAGCCACACGAGCGTCGTCAGCGGCGTCTCGAAGTTCATCCGTTCCGCACCGGTGTACCGGGTGCGGGTCCAGGCGTCGTTGGCGAGGTAGGACAGCACGGAGGCCACGACCATGACGGCCCGCACGACGAAGATCCACACGAGGAGGGCGGCCTGGACCGCCGGGTCGCCCACGCCGAGGAGGATGAACGTGATGAGCGCGACGCCGGTGACCCCGTAGGTCTCGAACCCGTCCGCGCTCGGACCGACGGAGTCGCCCGCGTTGTCGCCGGTGCAGTCGGCGATGACGCCGGGGTTGCGGGCGTCGTCCTCCTTGATCTTGAAGGCGATCTTCATGAGGTCGGAGCCGATGTCGGCGATCTTCGTGAAGATGCCGCCGGCGATCCGCAGCGCCGCCGCGCCCAGGGACTCGCCGATCGCGAACCCGATGAAGCACGCGCCGGCCAGGTCCGCGGGCAGGAAGAGCAGGATGATGAGCATGATCAGCAGCTCGAGGCTGATGAGCACCATGCCGATCGACATGCCCGACCGCATCGGGATCTGGTGCACCGGCAGCGGGCGTCCGCGCAGCGAGGCGAAGGCCGTGCGGGAGTTCGCCAGGGTGTTGACCCGGATGCCGAACCAGGCGACGGAGTAGGACCCCGCCATGCCGACGAGGCTGAAGGCGATGACGACGGCGACGCGACCCCACGGCAGGCCGACGAGCACGCCGTAGTAGGTGACGATGACCGCCGCGATGAAGCCCCACAGCACCAGGAGGAACTTCCCCTGCTGGGCGAGGTAGGTCTTGCACGTGGACCAGATGAGGTTCGCGACCTCGCTCATGGACCGGTGGACGGGCAGGCGGCGGAGCTGGAGGTACACGACCAGTCCGAAGGCGAGCCCGAGGGCGCAGACGCCCAGGCCGAGCAGGAGGAGCGTCCGGCCCGACATCCCGCCGAGGACGGTCACGCCGGACAGGTCCGGCAGGACGAGGTTCACCTCCCCGCCGTGCGCGCCGCCGCCCTGCCCGTCCGGCGCTGCGACGACCCTGCCGACGGCGGGGGCGCCAACTCCCGCCGACCACCCCGCCCCGTGACCCACCCAGCCGTGGAC
>NZ_CAMPHH010000256.1 GCF_946885855.1 uncultured Actinotalea sp.
CGGCCGCCGCGCGCCCCGCCGGCACCCCCGTCCCCACGGCCACCCG
Source organism: uncultured Actinotalea sp. (assembly GCF_946885855.1). The sequence goes on from NZ_CAMPHH010000256.1 coordinate 47, forward strand.
CGCCCGACGGCACGCCCCCGCGCCCGGGGCCGGCAGACCGACCGCCGCGGTGCCCGGAGCCGCCCGCCATCAGGACCGCCCCCCGCCGGGACGTCGGTCCGAGGTCTCGGCGTCGACGTCGAACCCGTCGAGGTCCGGCAGGTAGGGCGCGAGCGGGGGCAGCTCGTCCAGGCTCGTCATCCCGAGTCGCTCCAGGAGGTAGGGGGTGGTGCCGTACAGGACGGCCCCGCTGGGCTCGGCGCCCTGCTCCGCGACGAGGCCGCGGGCCACGAGCGTCCGCACGACCGAGTCGACGTTCACGCCCCGCACGGCGGAGACCTGGCCACGCGTCACCGGCTGCCGGTACGCGATGACGGCCAGGGTCTCCAGGGCGGCGTGCGTCAGGCGCGCCGTCTGCCCGTCGAGGACGAACCGGGCGACGACGTCGGCGTGCGCGGGTGCGGAGTAGAACCGCCAGCCGTCGGCGACGTGCCGCAGCACGAAGCCCCGGGGCCGCCGGGCACCCTCGGCACCGTCGGGGTCGCCCGCGTACTCGGCGGCGAGCTCGGCGAGGAGCGCCTCGACGCGCTCGGTCGCCAGACCGAGCGCCGTCGCGAGCCGGACGGCCGAGAGCGGCTCGTCGGCGACCATGAGGACCGCCTCGAGCGCGGCCGCGGCGCCGCCGGGCAGCTCGTCGACGTCGAACGCGAGCTCGTCGGGGGCGGGTGCCGGCGCACCCGGGACCTCGCGCCCCGGACCTCCGTCCGAGACCGCGGCACGGTCTGCCGCCCGGTCGTCCTGCGGCTCGTCCTGCGACGTCATCCCTGTCCCTCCTGAGTGACGGCCACGGGCTCGCCCGCGTCCCCGTAGTCGTCGACGACGTCGACGTCACCCTCCTCGCCGCCCGTCCACCGGACGGTGAGGTCGCCGAGCGGGTCGACCTGGTCGAACGCCACGGCGCCCTCGCGGAACAGCTCCAGCAGCGCGAGGAAGCGGACGACGACGACGAGCGTGCTGTCCGCGTCCTGCACGAGCGTCCGGAAGGCCGCCGAGTGCGACCGGCGGAGGCGGTCCACCAGGACCGCCGCCTGCTCCCGGACGCTTACCGCCGGGGCGTGCAGGTGCCCGAGGTCCACCGTCGGCGCCGCCTTGGGCCGCAGCGCGTGGGCGGCGAGGATTGCGAGCTCCGACGGGCCGATCTCCAGCACGAGCTCGGGCAGCAGGGCGGCGTGCTCCGGCTCCAGGCCGACGGCGCGCGGCAGGGACCGGGCCTGCTGGGCCAGCCGCTCCCCCAGCAGCGCGGCCACCTCCTTGTAGGCGCGGTACTGCAGGAGCCGGGCGAACAGCAGGTCGCGCGCCTCGAGCATCTCGAGGTCCTCGGCGTCCTCGACGTCCCCCGCGGGCAGCAGACGGGCCGCCTTGAGGTCGAGAAGCGTCGCCGCGACGACGAGGAACTCGCTGATCCGACCGAGCTCCCAGGGCTCGTCCCCGGCCTCCGCCGCCCGCACCGCGGCGATGAACTCGTCGGTCACCCGGGCCAGGGCGACCTCGGTGATGTCGAGCTTGTGCTTCGCGATGAGGCCCAGCAGCAGGTCGAAGGGCCCGGTGAAGTTCTCCAGGTGGACCTCGAAGGCGGCCTGGCCGCCGCGGGGCGCGGGACCCGGCGCCGCGGGTGCGGCCGTACCCGAGGTGCTCCAGCTGCCCTCAGGCAGCATCGCCACGCGCGACCAGCTCCCGCGCGAGCTGGCGGTACGCCGCGGCGCCCGGGTGGCTCGGTGCGTAGGAGGTGATCGGCTCGGCCGCGACGGAGGAGTCGGGGAACTTCACGGTGCGCCCGATGACCGTGTGCAGCAGCTGGTCGCCGAAGGCCTCGTGCACGCGCGCGAGCACCTCCCGCGAGTGCAGGGTCCGCGGGTCGTGCATCGTCGCGAGGATGCCGTCCACCTGCAGCCGCGGGTTGAGCCGGTCCCGCACCTTGTCGACGGTCTCGACCAGCAGCGCGACGCCACGCAGGGCGAAGAACTCGCACTCCAGCGGGATGAGCACACCGTGCGCCGCCGTGAGCGCGTTCACGGTCAGCAGGCCCAACGACGGCTGGCAGTCCACGAGGATGACGTCGTACTCCTCCTCGGCACCGCGCAGCACACGGCTGAGGATCGACTCCCGGGCCACCTCGCCGACGAGCTGGACCTCGGCGGCGGACAGGTCGATGTTCGCGGGCAGGAGGTCCAGGCCCGGGACCGACGTCTCGCGGACGAGCTCGCGGTAGTCCGTCCCCCGCTCCATGAGGAGGTTGTAGACGGTGCGGTCCAGCTCGTGCGGGCTCGTCCCCAGGCCCACCGACGCGGCGCCCTGCGGGTCGAAGTCCACGATGAGCACACGCCGCCCGTAGCCGGCCAGGGCGGCACCGAGGTTGATCGTCGTCGTCGTCTTGCCGACGCCACCCTTCTGGTTGCACAGGGCGATGATGCGCGCCGGTCCGTGGGCCGACAGCGGTGCCGGCTCGGGGAACTCGGGCAGCGTCCGGCCGACGGGGTCGGTGAGCGGGGCGGCGAGGTCGTCCGGGGCCTGGCGTGTCACGCGCCGAGGCTACCGCAGCAGCCCCCCTCCGACGCGGGACGCGCGCCCGTCACAGGGCGCGCGGATGCGCTGCGGCGTACACCTCGCGCAGGGTGTCGACGCTCACGTGCGTGTAGATCTGCGTCGTGGTCACCGAGGCGTGACCGAGGAGCTCCTGGACGACCCGGACGTCGGCGCCACCGGCGAGCAGGTGGGTGGCGAAGGAGTGCCGCAGGGTGTGCGGCGACACGTCGTCGGCGCGCGGGATCCCGGCTCGCCGCGCGGCCAGCCGCAGCACCGCCCAGGCGCTCTGCCGGCTCAGCCGGGCGCCCCGGGTGTTGAGGAACAGGGCGGGCCCGCCGCGACCGGCCGCAGCGAGCGCCGGGCGGGACCGGACGACGTACGCCTCGACCGCCTCCCGCGCGAACGAGCCGACGGGCACCACCCGCTCCTTGCCGCCCTTGCCGAGCAGCCGGACCCAGGATCCCCCGGCGTCGAGGTGGAGGTCGTCGACGTCGAGACCGACGACCTCGCTGATCCGGGCGCCCGTGGAGTAGAGGAGCTCCAGCAGCGCCCGGTCGCGCAGGGGCACAGGGCCGTCACCCAGCGCGGCGGCCTCGAGCAACCGCTCGACGTCGCCGGTGGACAGCGCCTGGGGCAGCCGGCGGGGCTGGGCCGGTGGCCTGACGGCGCGCGACGGGTCGTCGGGGCTGAGGTCCTCGAGGGCGCAGAACCGGTGCCAGCCGTGCACCGCAGCCACCACCCGGGCCGTCGACGACGCCGCGAGGCCACCCACACCGTCCCGCCCCGTGCGCAGGTCCAGGACGAACGCGCGGACGTCGTCCTCGACGACCTCGGCGGGCGCGCCGCGCCCGCGCGCTGCGAGGAACGCCAGGTACCGGGTGAGGTCACGCCGGTAGGCGGCCAGCGTGTTGGCGGACAGGCCGCGCTCCACCCCGAGGTGGTCGAGGTACGTCTCCAGCGCGAGGCGGAGCGACTCCGCGACGTCGTCCGGCGCGGCGCTGCGCCCGTCCCCGCCCATCCGGCGTCAGCGCCCGGTCACCACGGCAGGAACGGGTCGACCCCGACGGCCACGAAGAGCACGGTGAGGTAGGTGATCGACTGGTGGAAGAGCGACATCTCCCGCAGCTTCACCCCGGGCTCCCGGCGGCTCGCACGGCGCGCGAAGGCCACGGTCGCTCCCCCGAACCACAGCCCGAGCACGACCGCGACGACCGTGTACACCCAGCTCATCCCGGCGAGCGGCACGAGCGCGAGCGACGCCGCGATCATGGCCACGGTGTGGGCGAGCATCTCCCGCGAGACCCGCACGTCGTCCGCGACCACGGGCAGCATCGGCACGCCCGCGGCCGCGTAGTCCCGGCGGAACCGCATCGACAGGGGCCAGTAGTGCGGCGGTGTCCAGAAGAAGATCACGGCGAAGAGGGCGACCGGCGCCCAGGCGAGCGAGCCGGTCACCGCGGACCAGCCGATGAGCACCGGCATGCACCCCGCGACGCCGCCCCAGACGATGTTCTGCGGGGTCCGGCGCTTGAGGATGATCGTGTAGCCGACGACGTAGAGCAGGATCGCGGCGAGGGCGAGCGCGGCCGAGAGCAGGTTGACCGTCAGCGCGAACCACACGAGCGAGAAGACGCCCAGGACGTACCCGAACACGAGCGCGCTGCGCGGGCTCACCTCGCCGGTGGCGAGCGGGCGCCGCTTGGTCCGGTGCATGACGCGGTCGATGTCGCGGTCGACGTAGCAGTTGAAGACGTTCGCCGATCCCGCGGACGCCGCGCCGCCGACGAGAGTGGCGACGACCAGCCAGAGCGAGGGCATCCCGCCCTGCGCGAGGACCATGGTGGGCACCGTGGTGACCAGGAGGAGCTCGATGATGCGGGGCTTGGTCAGCGCGACGTACGCACCGACCGTGCTGCGCCAGGAGCGGCGGGCCGCCGAACCGCCCGCTGCGACGGGCACGGGCACGGACGGGGCCTCGGGAGTCGCCCGCTCGACCGGGGCCGGGCTGCCTGCCGGGCTGGCTCTGAGCACGGTGCGGGGGCTCCGTTCGGTCGGGGATGCTCCGTCCATGGTAAGCGGCCCGGGGCACAGGTCCGAGGCCTGCCCGGGTGACGGCGGTCACCGGACCGAGCGCGAGTCGATCTGTCTCTTATACACATCTGACGCTGCCACGAATTAGACGGTGTAGGTCTGGGTGGGGGGGGGGGGGTTAGAGGGGGGGGGGGGGGGGG
>NZ_CAMPHH010000257.1 GCF_946885855.1 uncultured Actinotalea sp.
GCATCGCCTTGCGGCGGTCGCCGAAGCCCGGGGCCTTGACGGCGACGGACTTGAACGTGCCGCGGATCTTGTTCACGACGAGCGTGGCCAGGGCCTCGCCCTCGATGTCCTCGGCGACGATGAACAGCGGCTTGCCGGCCTGGATGACCTTCTCCAGCAGCGGCAGCAGGTCCTTGACGTTCGAGATCTTCGACTCGACGAGCAGGACGTACGCGTCCTCGAGGACGGCCTCCTGACGCTCCGGGTCGGTGACGAAGTACGCCGACAGGAAGCCCTTGTCGAAGCGCATGCCCTCGGTCAGCTCGAGCTCCAGGCCCAGGGCGCTGGACTCCTCGACCGTGATGACGCCCTCCTTGCCGACCTTGTCCATCGCCTCGGCGATGAGCTCGCCGATCGCGGGGTCGCCGGCGGAGATCCCGGCCGTGGCCGCGATCTGCTCCTTGGTCTCGACGTCCTTGGCCGCCGCGAGCAGCTGCTCGGTCACGGCCTCGACGGCCTTCTCGATGCCGCGCTTGAGGGCGATCGGGTTGGCGCCGGCGGCGACGTTGCGCAGACCCTCGCGCACGAGCGCCTGGGCGAGCACGGTGGCGGTGGTGGTGCCGTCACCCGCGACGTCGTCGGTCTTCTTCGCGACCTCCTTGACGAGCTCGGCGCCGATCTTCTCGAACGGCTCCTCCAGCTCGATCTCCTTGGCGATCGAGACGCCGTCGTTGGTGATCGTGGGGGCGCCCCACTTCTTCTCCAGCACGACGTTGCGGCCCTTCGGGCCCAGGGTCACCTTGACGGCGTCGGCGAGGGCGTTCATGCCCCGCTCCATGCCGCGGCGGGCCTCCTCGTCGAAGGCAATGATCTTGGCCATTCGGATGGTCCTCCGGTTGTGGCGGTGGGAGCTGGGCCGCGGTGCCCGCGACGGACGGCTCGGCGTCGGCGGTCACGTCCCGCCGGCTCCGGCCTCACCTCGGACCAGACGTTTTCTGTCACTCTCGCATCGAGAGTGCTAAGGGGATTATTGGCACTCTCGACCCGAGAGTGCAAGCGCCTTCGCTCGCGGCTCAGCGTGCCGGGCGCAGGTCCGGCGGCGTGGTGATGCCGAAGCGGTCCCGCAGCACGCGCCGCGCGACGTGCCACCCGCCCATCCCGTGCACCCCGGGCCCGGGCGGCGCGGACGACGAGCACAGGTACACCCCGTCCACGCCCGTGGCGAAGGGGTCGAGCTGCCACCGCGGTCCCACGAGCATCCGGCGCAGGGTGATCGCCCCCGCCGCGATGTCCCCGCCGACGTAGTTCGCGTTGTGCACCGCCATCCGCGCGGCCGGCACGGCCCGCGCGGCGACGACGACGTCGCGGAAGCCCGGGGCGAAGCGCTCGATCTCCGCGGTGATGCTCTCGGTCATGTCCCGCTCCGACGCGGCGGGGACGTGGGCGTAGGTCCACAGGGGGCGGATCCCGCCAGGGCCGATGCGCCCCGGGTCCACGACGGCCGGGTCGCTCAGCAGCACCATGGGCCGCTCGGAGTGCCGGCCGCGTGCCACCGCGTGCTCGGCGCGGGCCATCTCCGCCCGGGACCCGCCGACGTGGACGGTGCCCGCACGCCCCACCTCGGGGTCGGCCCACGGCACCGGTCCGGACAGCACGAAGTCGACCTTCGCCGCACCGTTGCCGTGCCGGAACCGGCGGAACCCTCGGGCGAACCGCTCCGGCATGCGGTCGGCGAGCACCTGCGCGACCGTGGCCGGCGTCGTGTCGAAGACGTAGGCCTGCGCCGTCGGCAGGTCGGCCGCGGTCCGGACCGGGTGGTGCGTCCGGACCACCCCGCCGTGAGCGGCGAGGTCGGCGAGCAGGGCGTCCGTGATCGCCTGCGTGCCGCCGCGGGGGATGCACCAGCCCGTGGCGTGGCCGAGGGCCCCGAGCAGCAGGGCCGTGCCCGCCGCCGGCAAGGAGGGCAGGGGCGTGATGGCGTGCGAGGCGACCCCGGTGACGAGCGCCGGGGCCCGGTCCTCGCGGAAGCGTCGGCCCCAGGTCGCGCCGAGGCCCTGCTCGAGCACCCGGACGCCGAACCGGAGGGCGGCCACGAGGTCGCGCGGCAGGGCGCGGTGGTCGCCGAGCACGAAGCCCACGACGCCGTCGGCCCGCTCCACCAGCGGCCCCATGAGGGAGCGCCAGGCGGGACCGTCGACGCCCAGGTGCTCGACCGTGCGCTCGAGGGAGCGGTAGGCGACGGCGGCGTCGCCGTCGACGAGCGGCTGGGCGTAGGAGATTTCGGGGGTGAGCAGCTCCACGCCGCGCCCGGCGAGGTCGAACCGGCGGAAGAACGGCGACGCCAGCGCCATGGGGTGCACGGCGCTGCACTGGTCGTGGACGACGCCGTCGACGATCCCCGGGACGGTCCGCGCACCACCGCCGGCGGTGGGCTGGGCCTCGAGGACCTCCACGGCCAGCCCGCTGCGCGCGAGGGTCACGGCCGCCGCCAGGCCGTTCGGCCCCGACCCGACGACGACGACGTCCACCCCGGTCCGGTCGCTCACCCTCGCCATCCTCACGCAGCCGTCACGGCCGTGCGAGCCGGCCCGCCGACGGCGTCCTCAGCAGCGCCGGTGCGCCCGCTCGGTCACGGCGCGACGTAGTCGGTCCACAGGACGGCGGTGACCGTGTCGACGTCCGCCGACGGCTCGACCGTGGCGATCCCGAGCGCGGTCGCGACGGCGGCCGCGGTGCCCTCGTCCGTCGGGTCGGGGAAGTACACGACCGACGCGTCCGGGTCGGCGTCCTGCCAGTTGCCCGGGCTCACGGCGGTGAACCCCGCCTCCGCGAGGCGCTCCGCCGCGCTGCCCGCGAGGCCCGCGGTCCCGGTCGCGTTGAGCACCGCCACGTCGGCCGCGAGGTCCGGCTCCGGGAGCACCGGCTCCTCCGGGGTCGGCTCCGGGGCCGGTTCCTCGGTCGGTGTCTCCTCGACCGGGGCCTCGGGGGCCGCCTCGGTCGGCTCGACCCCGTCGCCCGGCTCCTCCTCGGCGCCGCCGTCCTGGCCCTGCTCGGCGGTGACGCCGCCGCGCTGGAGCCCGTCCCAGTCGGACAGCCAGGTCACGACCCCGAACGCGAGGAGGGGGAAGACGACGAGGACCGCCACGAGCGCGCCCCACCTGCTCCCCCACGAACGCGGCGCCCGGTGCACGCCGCGGGGACGCTCCTCCTGGGCGGCGGCGTCGAACTCGTCCGGCGGGTACGCGTAGGGGCCCTTCACGCCGGACAGGCTAGCGGCTGGGACGGCGCCCTCAGCCGTCGATGCCGAGGCGACGCGCGGTGCGGGCGCGCTGCCGGGAGCTGCGCATGCGACGCAGGCGCTTGACGAGCATCGGGTCGTGCGCCAGGGCGGCCGGCGAGTCGATGAGCGCGTTGAGGACCTGGTAGTACCGGGTGGCCGACATGTCGAACAGCTCGCGGATCGCCTGCTCCTTGGCCCCCGCGTACTTCCACCACTGCCGCTCGAACGCGAGCACCTGCTCGTCCCGCTCGCTGAGCACACCGCCCGGAGCGTGACGCGGGGTGGCCGCGGCGTCGTCGACCTCGGTCGGCATCAGCTGGGGCGTCGGCATGGTTCCTCCTGGTGCGGTCGCGCCCATGCTAGACGCCGAATGACACCGGTGTCATTGGGCGCGCGCGCCCGGCGACCGAGGCCTCCCGGGGCGCCCGCGGAGGAAGCCGTCCCGCGCACGCCGCCGTCGCCCGCTCCCCGGCCGCCCCGTCGTTAGGCTGCCCGCGTGCCGCCCCGACCCCTGACCGAGCTCGTCAGCCCGGACTGGGCCGCAGCCCTGGCGCCGGTCGAGCCCCGGATCCACGCGCTCGGCGACGCCCTGCGCGCGGAGGTGGCCGCGGGGCACCGGTACCTGCCCGCCGGACCGGACGTGCTGCGCGCCTTCACCCGCCCGCTGGCGGACGTCCGCGTCCTCGTCGTCGGGCAGGACCCCTACCCGACGCCGGGACACGCCACCGGGCTGGCGTTCTCCGTCGCCCCGGAGGTGCGCCCCCTGCCGCGCTCGCTGCAGAACATCTACCGCGAGCTCGCCGACGACGTCGGCGGCGCACCGGGACCGACGGGCGACCTGACGCCTTGGGCCGAGCAGGGCGTCCTCCTGCTCAACCGCGTCCTCACCGTGCGCGAGGGGGCGCCCGGCTCCCACCGCGGCCTGGGCTGGCAGGACGTGACCGAGCGGGCCGTGCGCGCCCTCGTCGAGCGCGGCGGGCCGCTCGTCGCGCTGCTGTGGGGCCGCGACGCCCAGACCGTCCGCCCGTTCCTCGGCGGCACCCCCGTGGTCACCGGGGTGCACCCCAGCCCGCTCTCCGCCTCGCGCGGGTTCTTCGGCTCACGGCCCTTCTCGGCCGTCGACCGCCTGCTCGCCGAGCAGGGCGCACCGCCCGTGGACTGGGCGCGGGCGGGCCGGGTGGCGCCGCCCCACCCCCGTGGGACGGCGCCACCGGCCACGGGACCGGTCTAGGCCCCGCCTCCGCGCACGACCAGGCTCACCCCCGTGAGCCGGTCGGCCGGGACCGGCGTCTCCGCCGGCACGACGACGCGCAGGTCGTCACCGGTCACCACGGTGGACAGGTCGGCCAGCGGAGCCCCCCCGGGCCCGCTGAGGGTGACGACGACGTCGCCCCCCTCGCAGCGCTCGTCCAGCCCCGACAGCCGGGCGGCGCTCACCCCGTCCGGCGGTAGACGACGTCGCGGGGGACGCGGCCCGCCACCAGCGCCATTCGCACGAAGCTCGTGATGACCCGTCCCACCCACCCCCGGGCCCATCCCGTGTGCGGGTGCTCGTCGTCGGCGAGCGGGC
>NZ_CAMPHH010000258.1 GCF_946885855.1 uncultured Actinotalea sp.
GGGCAGGGCAGCGGGCGCCTGCGGTCCCGGGCGCTCACGGTCCGGCGGGCCGGGCGCGGCGCGGCGGGCCGGGCCACGGTCCTGGACGTCACCGTCCCGGCGCTGCCCCACCCGTGGTCGGCCGCCGACGACGCGCCCCAGGTCGTCGAGGTCCTCGACGCTGCGGCGGCAGGGGTGCCCGACCACCGGCGGGCGGGATGAGCACGCGCCCGACGACGCCCGAGCGCGTCGCCGCGGTGTGGGTGCCCGACTGGCCCGTGCTGGCGGCGATGACCCTCGCGGAGGTCCCGGCGGACCGGCCCGCCGCCGTACACGACGGCCGCCGGCTCACCGCGGTGTCCGCGGTCGCCCGTGCGCAGGGCGTGCGGCGGGGGATGCGCCGCCGGCACGCGCAGGAGACCTGCCCGGAGGTCGTGCTGCTCCCGGCGGACCCCGGTCGCGACGTCCGCCTGCTCGAGCCGGTCGTCGAGGCGGTCGAGGGCGTCGTGCCCGGTGTCGAGGTGGCGCGGCCCGGCCTGCTGCTCCTGCCCGCCGCCGGCGCCGGCCGCTACCACGGCTCGGAGGAGGCCCTGGCCGAGCAGCTCGTCGAGGCGGTCGCCCGTGCGGGCTACGAGGCGCAGGTCGGGGTGGCCGACGGCGCCGGCGCCGCGGTCCTCGCCGCCCGGGCGGCACGTCTGCTCCCGGCCGGCGCAACCGCCGCGTTCCTCGCCCCGCTCGGGATCGGCGAGCTCGTGCACGTCGCGACCGAGGAGGAGGTGGTCGCCCGGATCCCCGGGCTGGTGGACCTCCTGGGACGGCTCGGCCTACGGACCCTCGGCGACCTGGCCGGGCTGCCCCGCGAGGACGTGCTGAGCCGGTTCGGCGACCTCGGTGCGTGGGCGCACCGGGTCGCCGCGGGCCGCGACGACCGGCCGACGGCGGTCCGCCGGCCCGAGCAGGACGTCGTCGTCGAGGAGGCGCTCGACCCGCCCGTCGAGCGGCTGGAGGCGACCGCGTTCGTGGCCCGCCGTCTGGCGGAGGCGCTGCACGCGCGGCTGGTCGCGCGCGGCGCCGGCTGCGGGCGGCTGGAGATCGTGGCCCGCACCGAGTCGGGGCAGGACCTGGTCCGCACGTGGCGGACGGACACGGCGCTGGGCGGACTGTCCGTCGCCCGGGTCACCGACCGCGTCCGGTGGCAGCTCGAGGGCTGGCTGAGCCGCGGGACCACGGGGCGCGCCGCTGTCGCGTCCCTGGGTGAGGACCCGGAGCCGGCGGGCCTGGTGCACCTGGCGCTGCGGGCAGAGGAGGTCGTGCCGGTCGGGGCGGAGCAGGGCCGGCTGTGGGGCGACCCCAGCGGCGCCGACCGCCGCGCGCAGCGCGCGCTCCACCGCGTCCAGGGGCTGCTCGGCGCCGACGCCGTGCTCGGCGCCGTCCTGCAGGGCGGCCGCGACCTGCGCGACCAGGTCCATCTCGTCCCGTGGGGGGAGGAGGTGGCGCCCGCGCGCGCGGCGGCGGCGCCGTGGCCCGGGCGGCTCCCGCCGCCGGCCCCGGCGACCGTCCTGACCGAGCCCGAGGACGTCGACCTGCGGGGCCCGGACGGCGCTCCGGTCGTGGTGAGCGCCCGGCTCGAGCTCAGCGGCACGCCGTCGACCCTCGCCCTGCCCGGCGCGGCGACCTCCGTGCGCCGGGGCGTCGTCGCGTGGGCCGGCCCCTGGCCGGTCGTGCAGCGGTGGTGGGGCCCGACCGCGGACCGTGCGGCCTACCTCCAGGTCCTCACCGACGACGGCGCCGCGCTCCTGCTGGCCCTGCGCGACGGGCTCTGGCGGCTCGAGGCCCGGTATGACTGACCGACCGCCGCGGTACGCCGAGCTCCACGCCCATTCCGCGTTCAGCTTCCTCGACGGCGCCAGCCAGCCCGAGGAGCTCGCGCAGGAGGCCGCCCGGCTCGGCCTGTCCGCCATGGCGATCACGGACCACGACGGCCTCTACGGCGTCGTGCGGTTCGCCCAGGCGGCACGGGCCGCCGACGTGCCGACGGTGTTCGGCGCCGAGCTGCACCTGCCCGACCCCGGTGGGGTGCTGGACCCGCCCACCGGCTCCCCGGACCCCCGGGCGACACACCTGCTCGTGCTGGCGCGCGGCCCGGACGGGTACCGGGCGCTGTCCCGGGCCATCGCCGAGGCGCATCTCGCCACAGGGACCAAGGGCGCCGCGGACTACCGGCTCGAGGCGCTCGCGGACGCCGCCGCCGGGCAGTGGCTCGTCCTCACGGGGTGCCGCAAGGGCGCCGTCCGGCAGGCGCTCGAGGGCGGCCGGCGGAACGGCCGGAGCGGTAGGGGCGGGGGTGTCCCGGCAGGGGCGGCGCCGGGACTGCCCTGCCCGCTCGGCCCGCCGGGCCCGCCGTCGGACGCGGTGTGGGACCTCGACGGCGCCCGGGCCGAGCTGGACCGGCTCACCGCACTGTTCGGCCGGGAGAACGTCGCGGTCGAGGTCACCGACCACGGCGACCCGTGGGACTCTGACCGCGTCGACGCCCTCGCCGAGCTCGCCGGACGAGCCGGGCTGCCGCTCGTCGCCACGGGCAACGTCCACCACGCGCGCCCGGCCGACGCCGACCTCGCCGCCGCCCTGGCCGCCGTCCGCGCCCGCCGCAGCCTGGACGACGTCGACGGCTGGCTGCCCGCCGGCGGCCGGCACCTGCGCTCGGCGGCGGAGATGGTCCGCCGCCACCACCGCCACCCGCAGGCCGTGGCGACGGCCGCCACGCTCGCGGACGAGTGCGCCTTCGACCTGACGCTCGTCGCGCCGAGCCTGCCGCCCTACCCGGTCCCGTCCGGCCACGACGAGGCGAGCTGGCTGCGCGAGCTCGTGCGTCGCGGGGCGCTGGACCGCTACGGGCCCCCCGAGGCCGAGCGCGTGACCGGGGCGTGGGCGCAGGTCGCGCACGAGCTCGACGTCATCGAGGCGCTCGGCTTCCCGGGCTACTTCCTCATCGTCCACGACCTCGTCGACTTCTGCCGGACCCGGGGGATCCTCTGCCAGGGCCGCGGCTCGGCCGCGAACTCGGCCGTCTGCTACGCGCTCGGGGTCACCGCCGTGGACGCGGTGCGGCACGGGCTGCTGTTCGAGCGGTTCCTGGCCCCGGAGCGCGACGGGCCGCCCGACATCGACGTCGACATCGAGTCGATGCGCCGGGAGGAGGTCATCCAGTACGTCTACGAGCGGTTCGGGCGGGCGCACGCGGCGCAGGTCGCCAACGTCATCTCCTACCGGCCGCGCTCGGCGGTGCGGGACGCGGCCCGGGCGCTGGGGCACGACGTCGGGCAGCAGGACGCCTGGAGCAAGAGCATCGAGCGGTGGGGCACGCTCAAGGGCCCGGAGCCGAGCAGCAGCTGGCACCACCTGCAGAAGGCGCCGACCGTCGCTCCCGGCGGCGCTCCCGCGACGGGCCGGGCAGCCACGGCCGCACCGGCAGACGTCTGGGAGAGCTCGGACACGCACGACGTCGTCCCGCGGCACCTGCCGCAGGCGGCGTCGGACCTCGCGGAGATCCCCGCGCCGGTCATCGACCTCGCGGACCGGTTCCTGCGCCTGCCGCGGCACCTGGGCATCCACTCCGGCGGCATGGTCATGTGCGACCGGCCCGTCATCGAGGTGTGCCCGGTGGAGTGGGCGCGCATGCCCGGCCGGACCGTCCTGCAGTGGGACAAGGACGACTGCGCCGACGCCGGCCTGGTGAAGTTCGACCTGCTCGGGCTGGGCATGCTCTCCGCGCTGCGGATCGGCTTCGAGCTCGTCGCCGACCACGAGGGCGTGCAGCTCGGCCTGCACTCCCTGCCGCAGGAGGACCCCGCGGTCTACGACCTGCTCTGCGCGGCGGACACCGTCGGCGTCTTCCAGGTCGAGTCCCGCGCGCAGATGGCGACGCTGCCGCGCCTGCAGCCCCGATGCTTCTACGACATCGTCGTCGAGGTCGCGCTCATCCGGCCCGGGCCCATCCAGGGCGGGTCCGTGCACCCCTACATCAACCGGGTCCGGGGCCGGGAGCCCGTCACCTACCTGCACCCGCTGCTGGAGAAGTCGCTCGGCAAGACCCAGGGCGTGCCGCTGTTCCAGGAGCAGCTCATGCAGATGGCCATCGACGTCGCCGGGTTCACCGGCGCGGAGGCGGACCAGCTGCGCCGGGCGATGGGATCCAAGCGCTCCACCGAGCGGATGGAGGCCCTGCGCGGCCGGCTCCTGGCCGGGATGAGCGAGCGGGGCATCGACCCGGACGTGCAGGAGAAGATCTACGACAAGCTCAAGGCCTTCGCGGACTTCGGCTTCCCCGAGTCCCACGCCTTCTCCTTCGCCTACCTCGTCTACGCGAGCTCCTGGCTCAAGGTGCACCACCCGGCGGCGTTCTACGCGGGCCTGCTCGCCGCGCAGCCGATGGGCTTCTACTCCCCGCAGTCCCTCGTCGCCGACGCCCGGCACCACGGGGTCACGGTGCTGCGCCCGGACGTGCAGCGCTCGGGCGTCCGGGCGGGCCTGGAGCGGCTCTCCGACGACGACGACGCGGCCCGGTCCGGTCCGTCCCCGCCGTCCACCCCGCCCGTCCCGGACCTCGGCCTCGCGGTGCGGCTCGGCCTGGCGTCGGTGCGCGGGGTCGGGGAGGACCTCGCGGACGTCCTCGTCCGGGAACGCTCCGCGCACGGCCCGTTCGCGGGCCTGCGCGACCTGGTCCGGCGGGTCCGGCTCAGCACCGCCCAGCTCGAGGCGCTCGCGACCGCCGGGGCGCTGGAGGGGCTCGGCGTGACCCGTCGGGAGGGCCTGTGGGCGGCGGGCGCGCTCGCGCAGGA
>NZ_CAMPHH010000259.1 GCF_946885855.1 uncultured Actinotalea sp.
CCCCACCTCAGGCGGCCGCCGCGCCCTCCCGCCGCCGACGGCGCGCGAGCGCGACCGACGCGTACGACGCCGCGCCGACCGGCAGCGGCAGCCAGAAGTCGATGAGCCGGGAGGCGAGCACCGCCGCGACGGCCGCCGGGGCCGGCGTGCCGAAGCCGATGACCAGGCCGATGAGCGCGCCCTCGACGAGCCCGAGTCCGGAGGGCGTCAGGGGCAGGGTCCCCACCAGCGTCGCGACGCCGCTGGCGATGAGGAACGGCCCCAGCGGCGGCGGGTGGCCCACCGCGACGAGGAAGAGCGCGAGCGACGTCGCGTCGAGCAGCACCTCGCCGAGGATCGGCAGCACGGTGACCGCGAACCGGCGGCGGCGCAGCACGAGGTGCAGGCGCTCCGCGACCCGCCGCCCCGACCTCGGCGGGCTCGACCGGCAGCCGGCGCACCCCCGGCAGCCGGACGAGCCGCAGTGCCGCCCGCTCGACGCCGTCGGGGTGCCGCGCGCCGAGGACGACGAGCACCGCGGCGGCGACGACGGCGGCGACCGCGAGCGCCACCGCGGGGCGCGCGGCGGGCGGCACGCCCGTCCCGGCGGTGAGCACCAGGCCGAGGCCCAGCACGGTGACCGTGCCGCCGGCCTCGAGCAGGCCCATGACGCCGACCGCCTCCGACGTCGTCTCCCGGTCCACGTCCGCGTCCCGCATCGCCTCGACGGTCACGACGAACCCGGCCGCGGTGCCGCCCACCGCCACGTGCCCGACGAAGAACCCCGACGTCCAGGCCCGGAACACCGTGGCGAAGGGACGACGCGCCCCCATCTCGGCCAGGATCCGTTGGAAGGCGACCACGTAGAGGCCGATCGAGGCCACCTGGACCAGCGCCGCCGTGGTCGCGACCCAGGGGTTCGCCGACCGCAGCACGCTCGCCTGCTCGGCCAGGCCGACCAACCGTGGCAGGAAGCCGTACAGGCCGGCGGCGAGGAGCACGACGACGACAGCCCGCACCACCCGTCGCAGGCGCCTGGCCACGCCACCCACCACCACGTCCGGCTCTCACGGCCGGCCCCGGGTCCAGGCTAGGGAGCGGCGGCGCCGTTCCCCAGGGCCTTCCGTCCGTCCCACCTGCGGGGCCCTCTTCCGGGCCTGCAGGGCCCGGCCAACCGGGCCCTCCCCCGGTGGGCCCCTGGTCCGTTGCGCACGTCACCGCGCGGCCGGACCGTGGGAACGGCCGTCCCGGTGCGCGGGGCCGCCACAGGGAGGCACCGTGGGACAGCCCGACCCACCGGCCGCGCCGGCAGCGACGTGGACCGCCGCCGAAGACGGGCTGCTCCGCCTCCTCGGCTCCGCGACCACGGGCCTGGACCCCGCCGAGGCGGCGGGTCGCCTCGCCCGGGAGGGGCGCAACCTCGTGGCCCCGCGGCACCACGGCCGGCTGCGCCTCCTCGTGGCGCAGTTCACGAGCCCCATCACGCTGGTCCTGGCCGCGGCCACGGGCCTGTCGATGGTCGTCGGCGACCTCACCGACGGCGCCATCATCCTCGCGATCCTCCTGGCGGGCGGTCTGCTCGGCTACGCACAGGAGCACCGCGCGGGGCGCGCCGTCGAGGCGCTCCTGGCGCAGGTCCGGGTGCGCAGCGAGGTGCTGCGGGCGGGGAGCGAGGTCGCCGTCCCGACGGACGAGGTGGTCCGCGGCGACGTCCTCGTCCTGCGCGCCGGCGACGTCGTCCCGGCCGACGCGCGCGTCCTCCTCTCGCACGGCCTGCTCGTGGACGAGTCGACGCTCACCGGGGAGTCCTTCCCTGTGGACAAGGCGCCCGGCTCGGTCCCCGCGACCGCGCCGACGGCGACCCGGACGAACGCCGTCTTCGCGGGCACCCACGTGGTCAGCGGGACCGGGCGCGCCGTCGTCGTCGCGACCGGAGAGAGCACGGCCTTCGGCGCCGTGGCGGCCCAGCTGGCCGAGCGCGACGTCGTCACGCGGTTCGAGCGCGGGATGACGGCGTTCGGCACGCTGCTCGTGCGCGGGATGCTGGTCCTGGTGACGGTGATCCTCGCCATCAACGTCGCGCCGCAGCGGCCGGTCCTCGAGGCCCTCCTGTTCTCCCTCGCGATCGCCGTGGGCCTGACGCCCCAGCTGCTCCCGGCGATCGTCGCGGTGAGCCTCGCGGCGGGGGCGCGCCGCATGGCCGCGGAGCGCGTGATCGTGCGCCGGCTGGACGCGATCGAGGACTTCGGCGGGATGACCGTCCTCTGCACGGACAAGACCGGGACCCTCACGGAGGGCACGGTGACGCTCGACCGCGCCGTGGGCATGGACGGCGGGTCGCGCCCTGAGGTGCTGCGCCTGGCCCGGCTCAACGCGGCGCTGCAGCGGGGCTTCCGCAACCCGCTCGACGACGCCGTCGTCGGTGACGCACCGGTGCCCGACACCGCCCTGCGCCTGGACGAGGTGCCCTACGACTTCCACCGCCGGCGGCTGTCCGTCCTCGTCGCCGACGGCGGCACGGCGCGCCTCGTGACGAAGGGCGCGGTCGCGGACGTCCTGGCGTGCTGCGCGACCGCGGTGGGCCCGGCGCTCGCCGGCGCGACCGTGCCGCTCGCGGCCGTCCGGGCGGAGGTCGAGGCACTGTTCGCCCGCCTCGCGGGTGAGGGCCTGCGCGTGATCGCCGTGGCGACCCGCGAGCTGCCGGGGGTGACCGCGGTGATTGCCGGGGACGAGCGCGACCTGCGGCTCGAGGGCCTGCTCACCTTCACCGACCCGCCCAAGGAAGGTGTCGCCGGGACCCTCACCACGCTGGCCGGCCTCGGGATCTCCGTCCGCGTGGTGACGGGCGACAACGCGGTCGCCGCCCGCGTCCTGGCGCAGCGGGTGGGGCTCCCCCACGACGAGGTGCTGACCGGCGCCCGGATCGCCGCGACGTCCGACGACGAGCTCCCGGCGCTCCTGCGCGACGTCCACGTGCTCGCCGCGGTGCAGCCGGTCCAGAAGGAGCGGGTGGTCGCCGCCCTCCGGCGGGCCGGCGAGACCGTCGGCTACCTGGGCGACGGCATCAACGACGCCCCGGCGCTGCACGCGGCGGACGTCGGCGTCTCCGTCGACGCCGCGGCGGACGTCGCCAAGCAGGCCGCTGCGATCGTGCTGCTGGACAAGGACCTCGGGGCAGTGGCCGACGGGGTGCGGCTGGGCCGGCGGACCTTCGCCAACACGGTCAAGTACATCCGCGTCACGATCAGCGCGAACTTCGGGAACATGCTCTCGATGGCCGCGGCGGCCGCCTTCCTGCCGTTCCTGCCGCTGCTGCCCCGGCAGATCCTCCTGCTCAACTTCCTCTCCGACATCCCCGCGACGACGATCGCCGGCGACCGCGTGGACCCCGAGCAGGAGCGACGGCCCGGCCAGTGGGACATCGCGGCCCTGCGCCGGTTCATGATCCGGTTCGGGGTGGTCAGCTCCGTGTTCGACGTGCTGACGTTCCTGGTGCTGGTGCGGGTGTTCCGCGCGGACGCCGTGACGTTCCGCAGCGCGTGGTTCGTCGAGTCCACGGCCACCGAGCTCGCCGCGCTGCTCGTGCTGCGGACGGGGCGGCCGGCCTGGCGCAGCCGCCCGAGCCGCCTGCTGGTGCTGACGAGTGCGGCCGTCGGCGCCGTCGTCGTCGTGCTGCCCTTCTCGCCGCTGGCTCCCGCGCTCGGGCTCGCGCCGCTGCCCGGGGTGCTCCTGCTCGCCCTCGTGGGGCTGACCGCCGCGTACGTGGGCGCGAACGAGGCGGTCAAGGCGGCGCTGCGGGCACGGGGCGGCGGCGGCACGCGGCCCCGTGCCCGCGACACGTCAGGCTGACGGCGTGCGCACCGCCCCGGTCCGCCGGGTCATCCACCAGACGAGGGCGGTGATCACGACGAGCACGGCGCTCGGCACGAGGAACACCGGGGAGCCCGTCGCCTCGCCGCGGCCCTCCAGGGCGCCGCCGACGTCCTGCTGCAGCATCAGGGCGAGGACGAACAACGCCGTGTTGTACACGGCGTGCAGCACGACGGCGACCTCCAGGCCGCCCGTGCGCCACGTGACGATCGCCATGGACCCGAACAGCACGAGGTAGGTCGTGAGGAGGTAGGGGTCGAGCGTGCCGTGGAGGAGGGAGAACACCACCGTCGTGACGACCGTCCCGAGCACGAGGCCCGAGCGCGCACCGCGGGTCCAGCTGCCCACGACGCGGAACATCAGCCCCCGGAAGCCGTACTCCTCCCCCGCCGCCGCCAGCGGGGTCAACACCGCGCTCGCGAGGAAGAGCGCCACCAGATCGGCGGTCGTCCACGGGACGGTGTCGGCGGGCTCGAGGAACGGGATCGCCACCGCGACGAGGAGCAGGGGCGCGAGGACGAGCAGCGCGCGGCCGAGGAGCCCGTGGCGGAAGCGCCCGGTGACGGAGTGCAGGGACGCGGCCGGGACGCCGTACAGCACCCGCTGCAGGAGCATGCTCCAGGGGATGAGCAGGACCAGCGACAGCGAGCCCGCGGCCTGCCGGAGCGGGGTGAAGCCCGCCCGGTCGAAGACCTGTGCGTCGATCGTCTCCGCCGCGTTCAGGAAGAGCTGGCCGAAGACGATCATCCCGGCCAGCAGCAGCACGATCGCGAGGACGCCACGCAGGATGCGGCGCTTCGGACCCGCGTAGACCCGGTGGTACTCGACGCCGGGCGGCACGCGGGGTGGGCGGCGGGCGGGCTCGTCCGGCTGCAGCAGCCAGCCGACCTCTCGGCGCGTGCTCGGCGGCGCGGTCGAGGGCGTGGTCGTGGTCGTGGTCATGGTGGTCCGTAT
>NZ_CAMPHH010000260.1 GCF_946885855.1 uncultured Actinotalea sp.
GACATGCCCGTCGTGGTCTCGATGCTCAACTCGTACTCGGGGTGGGCGGCCGCGGCGGCCGGCTTCATGCTCGGCAACGACCTGCTCATCGTCACCGGTGCGCTCGTCGGCTCCTCCGGCGCGATCCTGT
The DNA here is from genome assembly GCF_946885855.1 of uncultured Actinotalea sp. Next base: position 131 of record NZ_CAMPHH010000260.1, read on the forward strand.
CCTACCTCATGTGCCGGGCGATGAACCGCTCGTTCGTCAGCGTCATCCTCGGCGGGTTCGGGGTGGAGTCCGGCACGGTCGCCGCCGGCGGCGAGCAGGGCGAGCACCGCGCGGTCCTCGCGCGGGAGGTCGCCGAGATGCTCCTGCAGGCGCGGTCGGTCGTCATCACCCCCGGGTACGGCATGGCCGTGGCCAAGGCCCAGTACCCGGTCGCGGACCTGGTCACCCGCCTGCGGGCGCAGGGCGTGCAGGTGCGCTTCGGCGTGCACCCCGTCGCCGGCCGCCTGCCCGGTCACATGAACGTGCTGCTGGCCGAGGCGAAGGTGCCGTACGACATCGTCCTGGAGATGGACGAGATCAACGACGACCTGGCCGAGACCGACGTCGTCCTCGTCATCGGCGCGAACGACACGGTCAACCCCGCGGCGCTGGAGGACCCGGGCTCGCCCATCGCGGGCATGCCGGTGCTGGAGGTCTGGAAGGCGAAGCAGGTCGTCGTCTTCAAGCGGTCGATGGCGACCGGCTACGCCGGCGTGCAGAACCCGCTGTTCTTCCGGGAGAACACGGCCATGCTGTTCGGCGACGCCAAGGATCAGGTCGAGGGCATCATCGCCGCGCTGCAGAGCCAGCCGGCGCACGCCTGAGGCCCGCAGGGCCCCGCCTGTCCCGGCGATCCGGCGGCCGGGGCGAGCGGCGCCGTCGTCGGCGGGGGTCCCACGGACGTCCCGTACCGGGCGGCCGGATCCGCACTACTGTGGACCGCGGCCGGTTGACGACGACCGGCGGCAGGCCGGTCCGCCCGGCGGCCGCTGGTCCGTGAACCTGGACCAGCCCGGAGACGAACCCATCCGTCCGTACGAAGGAGTTTCTGTGGCCACCATCGAGGCCGTAGGCGCCCGCGAGATCCTCGACTCGCGCGGCAACCCCACCGTCGAGGTCGAGGTCGCCCTCGACGACGGCACGATCGCCCGTGCGGGCGTGCCCTCGGGTGCGTCGACCGGCGCGTTCGAGGCCGTCGAGCGCCGCGACGGCGACAAGGGCCGCTACCTCGGCAAGGGCGTGCAGGACGCCGTCAACGCCGTCATGGACGACATCGCCCCGGAGCTCATCGGGTTCGAGGCGAGCGAGCAGCGCCTCGTCGACCAGGCCCTCAAGGACCTGGACGGCACCCCCAACAAGGGCAAGCTCGGCGCCAACGCGATCCTCGGCGTGTCGCTCGCGGTCGCCAAGGCCGCGGCGGACTCCGCGGACCTGCCGCTGTTCCGCTACGTCGGTGGCCCCAACGCCCACGTGCTGCCCGTGCCGATGATGAACATCCTCAACGGTGGGTCGCACGCCGACTCCAACGTCGACATCCAGGAGTTCATGGTCGCGCCGATCGGCGCCCCGACGTTCCGCGAGGCGCTGCGCACCGGCGCCGAGGTCTACCACTCGCTGAAGTCCGTGCTGAAGAGCAAGGGCCTCGCGACCGGCCTGGGCGACGAGGGCGGCTTCGCCCCCAACCTGCCGAGCAACCGCGACGCGCTGGACCTCATCCTCGTCGCGATCGAGCAGGCCGGCTTCACGCCGGGCACCGACGTCGCGCTCGCGCTCGACGTCGCCGCCACCGAGTTCTTCCAGGACGGCGCCTACCAGTTCGAGGGCAAGGCCACCTCGCCGGCCGAGATGATCGCCTTCTACGAGAAGCTCGTCGCGGACTACCCGCTGGTCTCCATCGAGGACCCGCTGTCCGAGGACGAGTGGGACAGCTGGAGCGAGCTCGTCGCGAAGGTCGGGGACCGCGTGCAGGTCGTCGGCGACGACCTGTTCGTCACCAACCCCGAGCGCCTGGCCAAGGGCATCCAGCTCAAGGCCGCGAACTCCCTCCTGGTCAAGCTGAACCAGATCGGCACCCTGAGCGAGACGCTCGACGCCGTGACGATGGCGCAGCGCGCCGGCTTCACCGCGATGGTGTCGCACCGCTCCGGCGAGACCGAGGACGTCACGATCGCCGACCTGTCCGTCGCGACCAACGCCGGTCAGATCAAGACCGGCGCCCCGGCGCGCGGCGAGCGCATCAACAAGTACAACCAGCTGCTGCGCATCGAGGAGGAGCTGGACGACGCCGCCGTCTACGCGGGCGCCAGCGCCTTCCCGCGCCGCGGCTGAGCGCAGGACCCGGCAGCACCGGCGCCACCCGGCGTCACGACAGGGCCCGACCGATCGGTCGGGCCCTGTCCCGTCCCCGCAGGGTCGGCCGGCGCGGTCCCGCCGCCGGGCAACGCGCCCGGGCGCCTCACCGCGCGGCCCGGCCCGAGCAGGCACAATCGAGGACATGTCCCGCCGTCCCCCGTCCCCGGTGCGCCCGTCCGGCGCCGCGGGCGCGCGACGGCCCGCGCGGACGACGGCGGGCTCCGGTCCCGCCGGCGCTGCACCGCGCCCGGCATCGCGGCCGACGGCGGATCGGGCGCCCACCGGCCCCCGTCCCGCCCCGCCGTCGCGGCCGGTCCGTGCCGCGGACGGCCCGCCGGAGAGCCGGCCCCAGCGGTTCGCACGGCTCGTGTCCGTCCGGGCGATGGTCCTGGGCGTCGTCGGGCTCGTGGCGTTCACACTCCTCTTCCCGTCGCTGCGGGCCTACCTCGGACAGCGCGCCGAGCTCGACGCGCTGGAGCAGGAGCTCGTCGCCGCCCAGGAGCGCCAGGCGGACCTGCGCGCGGAGCTGGAGCGGTGGGAGGACCCGGCGTACGTCGAGGCGCAGGCCCGCTCCCGCCTCTCCTACGTCAGGCCCGGGGAGACCGCCTACCGGGTCATCGACCCCGAGGTGGTCGTCGAGCCGCCCGCCGTCGAGGGCACCACCTCGCAGGAGACGGGGCCGGCGCTGCCGGTCGGCGGGTCGGGCACGCCCTGGTACATGACCATCTGGGACTCGGTCGAGGTCGCCGGCGAGCTGGCCGTCCCGGAGGGCGAGGGGTGAGCGACCACCGCGACCTGCCCGGGACACGCAGCGACGCCGCTCCGGTGGGCGGCGTGGTGGACGGCATGACGCCGGCGCTCGCCGTGGACGCCGCGGTGAGCGAGGCCGACCTCGCCACCCTGGCCGCGCAGCTCGGCCGGGAGCCGCGCGGCGTCGTCGCCGTCGCGGCGCGGTGCGTCTGCGGTCGCCCCACCGTCGTCCGCACCGCCCCCCGCCTTCCGGACGGCACGCCCTTCCCGACGACGTACTACCTGACGCACCCCCGCGCCGTGGCCGCGGTGTCCACGCTCGAGGCGTCGGGCGTGATGAAGGAGATGACGCAGCGGCTCGAGGACGACCCCGGGCTCGCGGCGCGGTACCGAGCCGCGCACGAGGACTACCTGCGACGCCGTGCCGAGCTGGGCGACGTCCCGGAGATCGCCGGCATCAGCGCCGGCGGGATGCCCGGTCGGGTCAAGTGCCTGCACGTGCTCGTGGGGCACGCGCTCGCCGTCGGTCCCGGGGTGAACCCGCTCGGCGACGAGGCGCTGGCGCTCCTGGCCGACCACTGGCGCCCGGACGTCTGCACCTGCTGAACGGGCGGCGCCGTCGGCGGTTCCGCTGCGCGGACGGCGCTCGCCGCGGGGGTGCGTGCTGAGCAGCTGCGGCCGGGGCGGGCGGCAGGTGGCACGCTTGCGCCCATGACGCGCGTGGCAGCCATCGACTGCGGGACCAACTCCATCCGGCTGCTCGTGGCCGACGTCGATCTCGAGGCCGGGACCCTGGTGGACCTGGACCGTCGGATGGAGGTCGTCCGGCTCGGGCAGGGCGTCGACCGGACCGGCCGGCTCGCGCCCGAGGCGCTCGAGCGGACCCTCGACGCGAGCCGCCGGTACGCCGCGCGGTGCGACGAGCTCGGCGTCGAGAGGGTCCGGTTCGTGGCGACGTCGGCCTCCCGCGACGCGGAGAACCGTCAGGACTTCGTCGACGGCGTCGTCGCCGCGCTCGGGGTCGAGCCCGAGGTCATCACCGGCCACGAGGAGGCCGAGCTGTCCTTCCGCGGTGCGACCGGCGTCCTCGCGGGCCGGCACCCCGGACCGTTCCTCGTGGTGGACCTCGGCGGCGGTTCGACCGAGCTCGTGCTCGGGACCACGGCGGTCGAGGCGGCGCACTCCATGGACGTCGGCTGCGTCCGGATGACCGAGCGGCACGTCGCCGGCGACCCGCCGGCCGCCGAGCAGGTGGCCGCCGCGACCGCCGACGTCGAGGCGGCCCTCGACGCCGCGGCGCGGGACGTCCCGCTGGGCCGCGCGGCCACGCTCGTGGGCCTGGCCGGGACCGTCACGACGGTGACCGCGCACGCGCTGGGCCTGGACCGCTACGACCCCGCTGCGATCGACGGCGCGGTCCTCCCGGTCGAGGACGTGCTGCGGTCCTGCGGCGGGCTGCTGGCGATGACCCGGGCCGAGCGCGAGGCCCTGCCGTTCATGCACCCCGGTCGCGTCGACGTCATCGGGGCCGGGGCGCTCGTGTGGTCGACGGTCGTCCAGCGTGTCCGGGCCGAGGTGGCCGGCGCCGGCGGGGAGCTGCGGACCGTCGTCACCTCCGAGCACGACATCCTCGACGGCATCGCGTGGAGCGCCGCGGAGCGTGTGGCCTCCCACCCCTGACCCACCGCCCCCCGCGAGCTCGCATCGCCGGACAGGCGAAC
>NZ_CAMPHH010000261.1 GCF_946885855.1 uncultured Actinotalea sp.
CTGCCGACCGTCCAGCCCGACCTCGTCCTGTCCGACTGGAACATGCCCGAGCTGCTCGGCATCGACCTGCTGCGCACCATGCGGGCCCACGGCGACGACACCCCGTTCGGGTTCGTCACGTCGGAGGGCTCGACGGAGATGCGGGAGCTCGCCGACGCCGAGGGCGCGCTGTTCCTCATCGCCAAGCCGTTCACCGCGGAGGTCTTCCGCGAGACGATCGACCCCTTCCTCGCATGAGCGCCGTCACGGGGCAGTCGCCGCTGCCGGCCGCGCTCGAGGTCCGTGAGCTGCTCGAGGGGCTGCTCGGGCGTGACGTCGAGGCGACCGTGGGCACGGGTGCGGTCGACCCGCACCAGCACCCGGGCGCCGTCGTCGGCGTGTACGTCGACAACGCCGTCCAGCTGCGGGCGCTGGCCCTCATGGACATGCCGCTCGCCGCGTGGGCGGGGGCGGCGATCGCCCTCGTCCCGGCCGCGACGGCGGGCGCGTGCGTCGAGGACGGCCTCATCACCCCCGCGCTGTTCGAGAACACCGCGGAGATCCTCAACGTCGCCGCGTCGCTGTTCAACCACGACGGCGCCCCGCACCTGCGCCTGTACGAGACGTACGCGCCGCGGGAGACGCTGCCCGCCGACGTCGCGAAGTGGGTGCTGGCGTACGTCCGGCGCCTCGACATGGAGCTGACCGTGACCGGGTACGGCTCGGGCCGGATGTCGGTGCTGGTGCTCTGAGGGCCGGTGCGCGCGGCTCAGTGCGTCGGGCGGTAGGCCCAGTGCCACGGCTCGCGGGGGACGTCCTCGACGAACCCGTACCGGCCGGCGTGGGTGCGCATCCAGGCCTGCGCGCGGTCGTCGAGGTCGAGGTCGACCGCGATGCCCCAGCCGTGGTCGCTCGTGCCGGGCACGGCGGCCAGCCCGCCCTGGGAGTACAGCCCCTTGCGGCGCGCGAGGTCCACCTGGACGTCGTAGGGCCGGTAGGAGTCCGTGACGCCGATCCGCACGCCGTCCCGCGCCGCAGCGGCACGCAGGGCCTCGAGGGAGCGTGCGGCCGGCGTCCAGAGCCGGTGCCCGTCGAGCCCGCCGACCTCGCTGAGGGCGCTCGCGGGGACGCGCCCGTTGCCGTGCGCCCGCAGCGCCACGGGGACGCCCTGGGCGTCGACGAGTGCCCTGCCGCTGCCGACGGCGGTCGGTGCGTGCGCACCCGACGTGCCGGCCGACGACGGCGCCGCCACGCCCGTGAGCGCCGCGACCGCCGTGGGGTTCTCCCACCACGCCGGGGCGGCGCGCCCCAGCATCGCGGGCGCGGAGAGGGTCCCCGCGGTACCGGGGCCTGTCGGGAGGGTCGACCCCGCCGGCCCGCCGATCGACCCGGCCTCGGCGACGGCGGACCGCAGGGCCGTCTCGAAGCCGCCGTCGGACGGGGACCACGATCCGCCGGCCGTCCCGGAGCCCGGTGTCCCGGTGGGTGTGCCGAGCACGCCGCCCGGCCCGCGTCCGGACGCCGGCACGCTCGCGCCTGCGATCTGCGAGCGGATCTGGGCGATCCGCTCGCTCACGGCGGCGACGGCGTCCACGGTCCTCCTGGGGCGTCGGGGCGGGGTCGGCTGGACCCGCACCCACCCATCGGCGGCCGCGCCGTGTCCCTGAGGTGTCGGCCGGCCCCCCGATGCGCCAGGCTGCGGTGAAATCGAGCGGCGAGGTGCCCCCAGGACCGCCGCGACGCGCAGGGGAGCGGGTGAAACCGCTGGTCCGAAAGGGTGAGTTCGATCTTTGACCCCCTGACACGGCTCAAGTCACGGGAGCAGAGTTCCGTTGTCAGCGACAAGGGCAAACCCGTCGAAAGGCGGGGACGCAAAGCCACGGGACCACGTCGGGTCAGCCGGGCTACCGAACGGAAGCAGGTCATCATGGGTGAGTTCGCCGTCGCGAGTGCCGGCTCCGCCGCACGCGACACCACGACCGCGGCAGTGCCGCCGCAGGTCCTCGCACGCTGGGCAGCGATCGCCGGTGAGCGTGCGCTGCTGGGCTTCCTGCCCACGCAGGTCAAGACCGCCTGAGCACAGCCCGAGCGCCCGGCCCGCCGTCCCGGCGAGCCGGGCGCTCGCTGTCAGCCCTCGTCGGCCGCCAGCCGCAGCGCGTCCGCGACGACCCCGACCATCGTGGCCGCGGGCAGCGCTCCCTCGACGGTCGACGCCGCGGTCTGCAGCACGACGACGACGCGCTCCGGGGCGCCGCCGTCGCCGGTGCCCGCAGGGCCCTCCGCGTACCAGGCGCCGGCCATCGTGCCCGGTGCGCTGCCGCCCTTGAAGGCGAGGAAGGGCCAGGTCGCCTCCGGTACCGCTCCGGCCTCCCCGTCCGCGCGAGCGACGCCCGGGTTCGCCGCGAGGATCTCCCGCACGGGCTCGCCCGCCGGCGTGGCACCCCGCTCGGCCAGCGCGACGTGCGCCGCGCACAGGTCCAGGGGCGTGCCGAACCAGTCGACGCCGTCCGGCCAGGCCACGGTGGCCGCGAGCGCGGCGCCGTCGATCTGCAGCGGCCCGGGTGGCAGGTCCTCGAGCAGGGTCCGCCGCTCCGCCTCGTCCCCGTCCCGCCACGCGCTGCGCAGCTCCGGACCGCCGCCCCAGCCGAGGCGGAACAGGTCGCGGGTGGTGGGGAACGGCGCGAGGGAGCCGGGGTCGGCGTGCCCCATGTCCGCGACCGCCGCCTCCACACGGTTCCGGCCGACCGCCGCGACCAGTAGGTCCGTCGCCGTGTTGTCGCTGATCGCGATCATGTCGCGAGCCGCCTCGAGCACGGTCACGGTGGTGCCGTCCGGGGCGTCCTGCAGTCGGCCGGACGGGAGGGAGCGCACGTCGTCGGTGACCGTCAGCGCGTCCTCCCACGCGAGCTCGCCGGCGGCGACGGCGTCGACGACCGCGCCCAGCACATAGAGCTTCGCGACCGAGCCCATCGGCAGCGGCTCGCCCGGCGCCGTCCCGGCCGGGGCGCCGCCGACCGGCGTGCACGTCCCGTCGGCGTCGACCCGTGCCACGAGGAGGCCGGACCGCACATCCCAGCCCTCGACCTCCTCGCCCAGCTCCTCCCAGGAGGCGGCCGGCTCGCGCGGGGGCGGCGTGGGCGCGAAGAACAGGCCCTGCACGAGCCCCTCCGCGTCGACCGCGACCTGCATGTCCAGCGACGTGCCGCCCCCCTCGACGGTGACGACGACGCCACCGGCCCCGCCGGAGGCCCCCGTCACCGTCCAGGGAGCCTGTGCGCGGAGCTGGTCCAGGAGCGCCTCCAGCTCCGCGGCGGGCACCTCGGCGAGGAAGTCGGCCGCGAACCGGTCCTCGCCGGACCCCAGCGGCGTGCCCACCGGGTCCGCGAGCCGGTCGAGCAGCCACCCGGCCGCCTCGCCCGCGGGGCCGTCCGGCAGGGCCACGTCCTGCTCGGGCGCGGTGCCCGTGGGCGTGGGTGCGGCGGTGGTCGGCGCGGGCGGGTCGAGTGCGGCGTCGTCGTCGGCCGGGCTGCAGGCCGCGGTGGCCACCAGGAGCGCCGGCAGCAGCGCGACGACGGCGGTCCGGGTGCGTGCGGACGGGGGTCCCCCTGAGGTGCTCATGGTCGAGCAACCTCCGTGACGGCTGTGGAGTTCCCGTCGAACGGGCGCGGGAGGCGACCGACCCCCACCTCGTCGACCGGACCGGACCCGCCCGACCTACTGGTAGCTGACGAAGTGCGGCACGGGCGAGACGCCGCCGTAGGTCTGCTCGGGCGTGAGCATCGGCAGGTCCTCGTCGACGAAGTTCTTCCAGCCCCACCACAGGCCCTCGGGCGCTGTCGCGCGCAGGGCGTTCCAGGTGTCCTGCTTCGCGGGCTGGGACCCCTGACCGTCGGCGTGGACCATGAGCGCCAGCTCGTCGTGGGAGACGTCGAGGCGCTCCCGCTCGCTGATCATCGACAGCCGGAACTGGTGGAGGACGAGCAGCTTCTGCGGCAGCGCGTTGTCGCGGGTCAGCTGCGCGAGCCAGGCCGACACGGCGTTGACCTCGTCGACCCCGACGGACCCGATCTGGCGCAGGTGCACCTGGTCCGGGCGCAGACGCCACTCCGGGTCCAGCGCGAGCCCGACGTTCGGGTATCGCAGCAACGGCTCGTAGAGCTGGGCCTGGGTGAGGAAGTCGGTCCGGCCCGGCTGCAGGTCGAGCACCACGTAGACGCCGGCGTCGCGCGCGGCCTCGACCCACGGCACGAACGACTCCACGGGCAGCTCCCGGGAGTAGTTCCCGTCCGGCGTCGCCTCCGCCGCCGCGATCGTCACGATGATCTCGAAGGCCGGGACCACCGTGTCCGTCGTGAGCGCCTGGTACTGCGCCGCGAGGTCCTGGGCCCGGGCGATGCTGCCCGGCAGGTCCTGCTCGCCGAGCTTGCCGAGCGCGGCCGTCCCCGGTGTCCCGTACAGGGCGATCATCCGCCGGCCGGGGAAGAGGACCTGGCCCCCGCCGGGCAGCTCGACGCCCGTCGCCGCGGTGCGGACCTTCCACGCGAGGTCCTCGGCGGTCCCGAACGCGCCGCCGACGGCGATGACCGTCTGCGGCGCCGCGGTCGCCACGGCCTGCACCGTCGCGCTCGTGCTGCGCGGGTCGCCGCCCGGGACGACGACGACGGCGAGCCCCGCCGCGCGCGCCGTCGCCGCGGGTGCGAGGTCCGCGGGGGAGCCGGTGACCAGGAGCGCCGCGGCGTCGGGGGCCTCCGGCAGCTCGGTGAGCGGCCAGGCCTCGGGGTCGTCC
>NZ_CAMPHH010000262.1 GCF_946885855.1 uncultured Actinotalea sp.
CTCCTGCGGGGCCCCCGCCTCAGGACGGCTGCGGCACCGCGGCGGTGACGACCGGTGCAGGCGGCCGGGCCGGGGTGGCGCCGACGACCGGCAGCACGGCGAACGCCTCCGCCGGGACGGGCCGGGACCACAGGTAGCCCTGGCCGTGCCGGCAGCCGAGCCCGGCGAGCGCGTCCGCCTGCGCCGGCGTCTCGACGCCCTCGGCGACGACGTCCAGGCCGAGCGTCTGCCCGAGCCGGACGAGCGTGGTGACGACGGCGCCGGAGCGCACGTCGTCGAGCATGTCGCCCACGAACCGGCGATCGATCTTGATCATCGTCAGCGGCAGCTCGATGATCCTGGTGAGCGGTGAGTAGCCCGTGCCGTAGTCGTCCGCCGCCATGCCGATCCCGGTCTGCCGGAGCTCCACGAGGTCCTCGACGAGCGCCTCGGTCACCTCGTCCAGGTGGGTCTCGGTGAACTCCAGCACGAGCCGCTCGGGCGGAAGGCCGGTCCTGGCCAGCACGTCCCGCACGGTGTCGACGAAGCCCTCGGCCTCGAGCTGACGCGCAGAGACGTTGACGTGCACGGCAACGGGCCGGCCTCCGTCGGGGACCGGCCAGGCGGCCGCGGCGGCGCACGCCTCCTGCAGGACCCAGGCGCCGAGCTCCGGCATGAGCCCGCCGCTCTCGGCGACGTCGAGCCACTCACCGGGCGCCAGGAGGCCGCGCTCCGGGTGCTGCCAGCGCACGAGGGCCTCGGCGGCCACCGTGACGCCGGTGCGCACGTCGACCACGGGCTGGAGGTGGACGCGGAGCTCGCGGCGGCGCAGCGCGTCACGCAGCTCGGCCCGCAGCCGGACGTTGCGCAGGGCCCGCTCGCGGTGCTCGCCGGAGTAGACGACGGCCCGGCCCTTGCCCTCGGCCTTCGCCGCGTACATCGCCGCGTCGGCGTCGCGCAGCAGGTCCTCCACCGAGCACCCGCGCCGGCCGTGCACGATGCCGATGCTCACGCCGACCGTGTAGGTGTGGGCGTCGACCTCGACGGGCGCGGCCACGGCCTCGATGATCTCGGCGGCCAGGGCCTCCGCGTGCCCGGGGCCGGCGGTGGGCCGCAGCACGACGAACTCGTCCCCGCCGGGGCGCGCCGCCAGGTCACCGGGCCGGAGGAGTCGGTCGAGCCGTCGGGCGACCTCGACCAGGACCGCGTCACCGACGGTGTGGCCGGCGGAGTCGTTGACGTGCTTGAAGTCGTCGAGGTCGCAGAACAGCACGGCGGTGCACGGGCCGTCGCCCGCGACCGGCCCGTGGACCGCGGCGACGTCGGGCCGCTGCCCGGGCTCCTCGCCCGGCTCCGCACCGGGTTCGTCGTGGTCGAGGGGCAGGAGGGTCAGCGCCAGCCCGATCCGGTCCCGCAGGAGCGTGCGGTTGGCCAGGCCGGTGAGCGGGTCCTGCAGCGCCTGGGCGGTGAGCCGCTCCTCCGCCTCGCGCCGCGCCGTGACGTCGACGATCTGGGCGACGAACATGCCCGCACCCACCGACATCGGGAGGTTCGACAGGGCCACCTCGAGGAACCGGCGCCCGCGCGCCCCGACCAGCTCGACCTCGCCGTGCCACCCCGCCACGCCGCGGCGCTGCATGCCCTGCACGACCTCGGCCAGCAGCTCCCGGTCCTGGTCGCGCAGCGAGGACGTCCAGCAGGTGCCGATGAGCCGGTCCTCGGTCTGGTCGAGCAGGCGCGCCGCGACCGGGTTCGCCTCGACGACGTCGAGCCCGCCCGGGGCATGGGCCGTCGTCCCGTCGCCACGGCACAGCCGTAGCAGGAGCATGCCCACGAGGGACTCGCTGAAGCCCTCGCGGAACAGCCGCTCGCTCGCGGCCAGACCGTCGAGGACCTGACGACGGGTGTTCGCGGCGACGGCCAGCGGCAGCGTCACGACCGCCACCGTGAAGACGTGGGCCTGGAGCAGGAGCGCGCGCAGCGCGGGGTCGTCCTGCGTCCCGGCGACCGGCCCGCCGCCGAGCCCGGTCAGCACCGTGACCAGCACCCCGACGCCGAGGACCTGCGCGCTGACGAGGCGGGGCGGCAGGCGCAGCGCGCCCCAGACCGCGGGGGGCAGGATGAGGAAGCCGACGGGCGCCGTCGTCGGCGGCCCGAAGGTGAGCAGCACCGCGCCGGCGAGCGCGGCGGACTGCAACGCGACCTCGACCAGCGAGACACGCAGGTCGTGCCCCCGGGGGACCAGTGCGAGCGGCACGACGAGCAGGATCGCCGCCGCGTGGCTGGACATGGCGCCCAGCGCCGGCGTGAGGAACGTGCCGTAGTCGGTGAGGACCGCCGTCGTGCCGACCGCGACACCGAAGGCGAGGACGCCGAGCGCGGTGCCGACGAGGAGGCGGACGACGTCCTCGACCCCCTGGAGCGCCGCCCGGCCGCGGCCGCGCAGGAGCCACCACCCGACGATCGCGACGTCGAGCATGTTGCTCAGCGAGAACCCGACGGCGACCGCCAGGGGGCGACCCAGGAGCGCGTTCCCCGCGAAGGTCGCGGCGCACACGACGAGCGGCACGGCCCAGCGCAGCCGCTGCGGGGTCGCGAGGACGGCGACGACGCCGATCCCGGCAGCCGGCCACCACGGCGCGACCCGCCCGTAGCCGTGGCTGATGTGCACGGCAGTGGCGGCGAGGCCGAAGACGAGGAGAGCCGTCAGCACCAGCACGGTGGGCGCACCGACGGCAGGCCAGAGGCGCCACGGCTCCGGTGCGCCGTCGCGCTGAGCTGCGCCGTCGGGCTGAGCCGCGGCGTCGCGCTGAGCTGCGCCGTCGGGCCCGCCGGCACCGGTGGCCCTGGGGTGCGGCACCCCGCTCATCACGGTGTCGCCGGCGTCCCGGCCGGGGCGCCGCACGCCGGTCGGGAGCCAGGAGCGGGTGGACACGTCGAACCGCCGCCAGTGGGCACCGCCACGGTCGGAGGGTCCGAGGGTCGCCATCCGGTCGCTCCGCTCGCCGACGTCGTGGTGGGATCGGGCACCGGCCCGAGCGGGTCCGGATGTCGGCCCGCACTGGGATCATCGACCGCTCTCGCTCCGATCATGAGGACCGAAGTCCCCTGGGCCGTGCGTGAACAGGGTGAAACCGCCCGCGGCGCCCCGGACGACGGCGTGTCCGGGGTGGGCGAGAATCCCTCTCGTGCTGCAGCCCTACCGCACGGTCCTGTCGCGCCCCGGGACCCTCGCGTTCTCGACGGCGGGCGTGGTCGCCCGCCTCCCGATGTCCATGGTCTCCATCGGCATCGTCCTCATGGTGGCCGGCCTGTACGACTCCTACGCGCTCGCTGGACAGGTCGCGGCGGCGCACGTCATCGCGCACGCGGTGTGCGCGCCGCAGCTCGCCCGGCTCGTCGACCGGCACGGTCAGGCCCGCGTCATGCGGCCGGCCGTGACCTTCGCGGCGCTGAGCCTGGCGTCGCTCGTCACCCTGGCCTCCGTCGGTGGCCCCGTGCCGCTGCTGTTCCTCACCGCGGCGCTGTCCGGCGCGGGCGCGGGCTCGATCGGCGCACTCGTCCGGGCGCGCTGGTCGTACGCGCTGGACGACCCGCGGGAGGTGCACACCGCGTACTCGCTCGAGTCCGCGCTCGACGAGCTGGTGTTCGTCGTCGGCCCCATCGTCGTGACGCTGCTCGCGACCACGCTCGCGCCGCAGAGCGGGCTCGTGCTCCCCGTCGTGGCGATGCTCGTCGGCGGCCTGCTGTTCCTCGCGCAGCGCCGCACCGAGCCGCCGACGGCGCTGCACCCCGTCAGCGGCGGCCACCTCGACGTGCTGCGCAGCGGCGGGATGCTCGTGCTCGTCGTCGTGTTCGTGGCGATGGGCGCAATCTTCGGGGCCACGGACGTCGCCACCGTCGCGTTCGCCGAGGAGCAGGGCCGCACCGGTGCCGCGGGCCTGGTGCTCGCCGTCTTCGCGCTCGGGTCGCTCCTGTCCGGCCTCGGCTACGGGGCCCGGCACTGGAGCGGACCGCTGTGGCGCCGGTTCACCGTGACCGTCGTCGCGCTCGCCGTCGGAGTCTCCCTGTTCTTCGTGGTCGACGACCTCGTCACGCTCGCCGCCGTCATGTTCGTCACCGGCTTCGCGATCGCACCGTCGCTCATCACGGGCAACGGGCTCGTCCAGCAGCTCGTCGCGCCCGGGCGCCTCACGGAGGGGCTGACCTGGGTGAGCACGTCGCTCGGCGTCGGGGTCGCCATCGGGGCGTCCGTGGGGGGTGCGCTCATCGACCGGGACGGCGCGCACGGCGGGTTCCTCGTCGTGGCGGTCGCCGCGGCGGCCGCCGCCGTCGCCACGCTGGCGGGCTCCCGGACGCTGCGCCGCGGCCCGGCGACCGGGCGGCCCACGCCCGAGCCGACCGGGTCCGTCGCGGGCGGGGCCTGAACGGCCGGGTGCGGCGGGCCGGCCCGAGGCCCGGGTCGTGGTGCGCGCGCCGACGGGGTCGCGCACGGCGCCGGCACTCCGGGCGGGGCTGCCACCGGCAGGACCCCTGGACAGGTGCCGTCGGCAGGAGGATCGTCGGGGCATGGGAGACGTCGCCGCACTGCCGCTGGGGCGCTCCGTCGCGCTGCCGGACGTGCGCGGCGACCGGGCCCTGCAGGTCACCTGGCACGACGACCGGGGCGTCGTCGTCGTCAGCCTGTGGCGCGACGGGCGGTGCGCCGGGACGGTGCGTCTGGACCGCGCCGAGGCCGCGGCGATGATCGCCGCGCTCGCCGAGGGTCTCGAGCGTCAGGAG
>NZ_CAMPHH010000263.1 GCF_946885855.1 uncultured Actinotalea sp.
GATCATGGGCGGGCCGATCAGTCCGTCGCAGGGCTCATGGACGGGCCCGGAGGCACACCCACGGATGGACAGCCCCATGATCGTCGTCACGCGCCTGAACGGCCCACGGTTCGCCGTGAACCCCGACCTGCTCCAGCGTGTCGAGGCCACGCCGGACACGATCCTCTCGCTCATCGACGGGACCAAGTACATCGTCGAGGAGTCCCTCGAGCAGATCACGCAGCTCGTCGTGGAGTACCGCGCCCGCGTCGTCGCCGCGACCGTCGAGCTGACGGGTCAGGGGACCGGCGAGGTGGCCGCGGTCACCGAGCTGCGCGCCGAGCGGGAAGCGAAGCCGGCGCTGCACGCCGTGCCGGAGGTGGACTGATGGACCCGGCAACCCTGGGCGGCCTCGCCCTCGCGTTCGCGATGATCTTCGTCGCGATCCTCGTCGAGGGCGCGGACCCGATGTCCGTGTTCCTCCCCGCACCGATGATCCTGGTCTTCGGCGGCACGATCGGCGCCGGGCTCGCGAGCATGACGCTCAAGGACGGCATCCGCTCCTTCAGCACGCTGCCCAAGTGGTTGATGTTCAAGGCGCCGGACAACGAGCAGACGGTGGAGACCGTCGTCGGTCTCGCCGACCGCGCCCGCCGCGAGGGCCTGCTCTCCCTGGAGGACGCCGCGCGCACCGTGGAGAACCCGTTCCTGCGGGAAGGGCTCCAGGCCGCCATCGACGGCACCGACCCCGACGACCTGCGCGACATGCTCGAGGCGAAGATCGCGAGCAAGCGGGCGCAGGACAAGAGCGTCGCCAAGTTCTTCAACAACATGGGCGGCTACGCCCCGACGATCGGCATCATCGGCACGGTCGTCTCCCTCGTGCACGTGCTCGAGAACCTGTCCCAGCCGGACAAGCTCGGCCACATGATCGGCGCGGCGTTCGTCGCGACGCTGTGGGGCCTGCTCTCGGCGAACCTCATCTGGCTGCCGATCGCCGGCCGGGTCAACCGCGCGTCCGAGATCGAGGTCGCGCACATGGAGATCGCGGTCGAGGGCCTCCTCGCCATCCAGGCCGGCGCGAACCCGCGCCTGGTGGGCCAGCGCCTGCGCAGCCTCATGCCCGACGAGGGCGCGAAGAAGGCGGCCGCGTGAGCGCCGCGGGCAAGGGCTCCGGCAGCCACGGCCGTCGGCCCAAGCGGCACGAGGAGGAGGAGCACGAGAACCACGAGCGCTGGGCCGTGTCCTACGCGGACATGATGACCGTGCTGGTCGGCCTCTTCATCGTGCTGTTCGCGATCAGTCAGGTCGACCAGGTGAAGTTCGAGCAGCTGCGCCGCTCGCTCGCGATCAGCTTCGGCAACGACGCGCCGTCGATGCTTCCCGGCGGCACCGGTCCCCTCGACGCCGCCGAGGCGATCGAGATCATGCCGAACCTCGCCGGTGACGCGGCGCTCGAGAACGAGCTGCTCTCCAGCGCCCACCCGACCACCACGGACGGCACCGACGGCGGCAACGCCTCGGTGATCGCCGCGGCCCAGGTCGAGCTGGGCCGCCTCGAGGCGATCGCGCAGCAGATCTCCACGTCGCTGGAGGCCGAGGGCGTCGCGGACCGGGTCCGCTTCCGGATCACCGAGCGAGGCCTGGTCATCGGCATGGTCGCCGACGACGTCTTCTTCGCGCCCGACACCGCGGCCCTCACCCCCACGGCGCAGCGCGTCGTCGACGCCGTCGGCCCGGTGCTCGTCGGGCTGACCGAGCAGGTCTCGGTCGAGGGGCACGCGAACGTCCTGCCGACCTCGCGCTACCCGACCAACTGGGAGCTCTCCTCGGACCGGGCGACGCAGGTCCTGCGCCGTCTGGTGGAGGCCGACGGCATGCCGCCGACGCGCATCTCCGCCGTCGGCTTCGGGGACACCCGACCCCTCGACGAGAGCGGCAGCGCCGAGGCCCTCGTGGCCAACCGGCGCGTCGACCTCGTCGTCCTCAGCCCCGCCCCCGACGAGGTCCGCCGCCTGCTGCCGGGCCTCGCCGCCCAGGGGTGACCCGTGCACGAGCCAGAGATGAGCCAGGAGTGACCATGCCCACGGAGCAGCGCGTCATCGCGAACAAGCCCAAGATCGGCGCGAAGCCCACCATCGGGGGCGCCGCCGCCGCGGTGGCGCCCGAGAACACCGGTGCGCCCGCGAAGAGCCGGAAGAAGCTCGTCCTCGTGCTCGTCGCGCTCCTCGTCCTCGGCGGCGGCGCCGGCTGGTACTTCCTCATGGGTCCCGGTGCGGCGGCGGAGGGCGAGGCGGCCGCGGAGCCGGAGCCGGAGCCCGGCGCGGTCCTGGACGTCGAGCCGATCAGCATCAACCTCGCCGACGGGCACTACCTGCGCCTGGGCATGGGCCTGCAGTACACCGCCGACGCCGGGGGCCACGGCGACCCGACGGCGGCCCCTGCGCTCGACCACGCGATCGCGCTGTTCTCCGGCCGGCCGATGGCCGAGGTCGCCAGCCCCGAGGGCCGCGAGGCGCTCAAGACCGAGCTCCTCCACCGGCTGGAGGAGGCATACCACGGGGACGTCATGGACGTGTACTTCACCGAGTACGTGACGCAGTGAGCCGCCCCCCGACGCGCTGACCCCGCGAGGTCACCCCGCCGCGGGGTCCGGGTGATCATGGCGGTCGTCTGCCGGGTGAATGCCTCATCGCCCTGCGACCTGTGCCGATGTGCTGCACGTGACGGTCCAGGACGCGCCCCCCAGCACGCGGCGCAAGCGCTCGGGTGTGCCCGAGGTCTACGACTTCCGCCGTCCCATGACGCTGGCCCGCGAGCACGCCCGGGCGCTGGAGATGGGCTTCGAGACCTTCGCGCGGCAGTGGGGCACGCAGCTGACCTCGCGCCTGCGCGTCGTCGCCCAGATCACCCTCGACACGGTCGAGCTGCGCTCCTACGACGAGTTCGTCCGCGGCCTGCCGCCCATGACCACCATGGTGCTGTGCGGGGTGGACCCGGGCCGTTCCACCGGTGTCCTGCAGATGCCGGTCGACGCGACGATGCTCTGGGTCGACTACCTCCTCGGCGGTCCCGGCCTGGCCGGGGCGGTGCCGGAGCGCGAGCTCACCGACATCGAGTGGCAGCTCGTCCGGGAGCTGCTCGGGCACGCCGTCGGCGACCTCGGCTACGCCTTCGCGGCGATCTGCCCGATCGACGTCACCGTCCGCTCGGTCCAGTACGCGCCGCAGTTCGTGCAGGCGGCCGCCGCGTCGGAGCCCGTCATCGTCGCGGCGTTCACCATGACGCTCGGCGGGCACAGCAGCACCGCGTCGCTCATGATCCCCGCCGAGACGCTGCTCACCTCGCTGCGCGCCGGGGAGAAGCACGACAACCGTTCCCTCGACGAGGTCCAGGAGCACGAGCTCGCCCTGGACCGCATCGCCGACCAGGTCTGCGGCGTGCCGGTGAGCATCGGGGTGCGGTTCGCGCCGCGCCCGGTGACCGCCCGCGACGTCGTCGGCCTGCAGGTCGGCGACCTCCTGCCCCTCGGCCACCGTGCCGACCACCCCCTCGACGTCGTCATCGGCGACGTCGTCCTGGCCCGCGCGGCCCTGGGCAGCAACGGCTCGCGCCTGGCCTGCCTCGTCGTCACCTCCGAGGAGAAGTCCTGATGGCCGTCCCCACCACCGGCGTCCCCACCGACTCCGGCGCCGCGCTCGTCGGCCCCGCCGCCGCCGAGCTCAGCGCGATGCTGCCGTCCCCCGTCCCCCTGCGGGTCGCCGAGGTCGTCGCGACCGGCCCGGCCGCCGACGCCGTCGCGGTGCGCGCCTCGTTCGTCGGTGCGGTCAGCGCCGAGCTCGTCCTCGTCGCGGACCAGGCGGTGGCCGACGCCCTCGCCGGTGCCGCCGCCACGGGCGGTGCGCCCCTCTCGCTCGCCGACGCCCTGCGCCCGGCGCTCGAGGCGGCCGCCTCGGTCCTCGGTGCGGGCGTCCTCGACGCGGCGACCGCCGGACCGGTGGGTTCCGTGTTCGACGACGACGACCTCGCGGCCGTCGGCCTCGTCGACAGCGCGGACATCCCGCGGGCGTGGTTCGGGCTGCGCGTGCGCCAGAGTCCCGAGGCGATCCCGCACCAGCGGGCCCAGTCGGTCACCACGGGCATGGCGGGCACGGCGGGGATGGCGGGCGGCGCCGCGCTGCCCACCCAGCTACCCGCCGACACCCACACGCTGCGCCTCCTGCACGACGTCGAGATGACCCTGACGGCCGAGATCGGGCGCACGCGCCTGCCGGTCCGCCAGGTCCTCGAGCTCGTGCCGGGGACCGTGCTCGAGCTCGACCGCGCCGCCGGCGCCCCCGCGGACGTCATGGTCAACGGTCGGCTCGTCGCGCGCGGCGAGGTCGTCGTCGTCGACGAGGAGTACGGCATCCGGATCACCGAGATCGTCGGTTCCGAGAGCTGACGCGGCAGAGACCGGAACGGACCCATGGACACCTCGGCCCTCGTGCTCGGCCTGCGCGTGCTGCTCTCGCTCGCGTGCGTCCTGGGGCTGATCTGGTTCGCCCACCGGCGTCTGGCGGGTACCGCCGCGGTGCGTCGGCAGCGGGCGGCGAGCATGACCGTCGTCGGGCGCCAGACGCTCGGCGGCAAGAACGGCCTCGCGCTCGTGGACGTCGCCGGCCGGCGGCTGCTGCTGGGTGTCGGCGAGCAGGGCGTGACCCTGCTCACCGAGCTCGAGGTGCCCGCCGAGGAGCTCGCGGAGCGGCGGCGCGCGGAGCG
>NZ_CAMPHH010000264.1 GCF_946885855.1 uncultured Actinotalea sp.
GTCGGGCTCTACCAGGCGCACAAGGGCTGGACCCGGAAGTTCCTCGGGGACCTGCAGGAGCACCCGCCGTCGTGGGTCGTCACGGCCGGACGGGCGGGTTACGTGGCGCGGGGCGCCGCATTCGTCGTCCTCGGTGGCCTGTTCGTCACGGCAGCGGTCACGGCCGACCCGGATCAGGCGCAGGGCCTGGACGGCGCCCTCCAGACGTTCCGCGAGGCGCCCTTCGGGCAGGTCGTGCTGGGCGCCGTCGCGCTCGGGTTCATCGCCTACGGCGTGTACTCCTTCGCCCGGGCGAGGTTCGCCCGGCTCTGAGGCCGGACCCGACGTCGCCGGGCGGTCGGGCCCCTAGGTCGTTATTCTCGCGCCGTGCGAGGGATGACACCGCCCGCCGACGACGGGGGCGAGACGCCCAGGCTCGAGGCGCTCCACGCGCTCGGCGCAATCGAGGCCCCGCGGGAAGAGCGGTTCGACCGCGTCGTCCGGCTCGCGCGCCAGCTCTTCGGGGTGTCCACCGCGTTCGTCTCGCTCGTGGACCGCGACCGCCTCGTGTACAAGGCGGAGGTGGGCCTGGACCTCGCCGAGGCGCCGCGCGCCGGGTCCTTCTGCACGGTCGTCGTCGACGAGGGGCGGGCGCTGGCCGTGCCGGACGCCCGGGAGGACGACCGCTTCTCCGCCAGCTCGTGGGTCCGGGACGACCCAGGCATCCGGTTCTACGCCGGGCACCCCCTGGTCTCGGCCGGCGGCCACCGGGTCGGCACGCTCTGCGTGGCCGACCACGCGCCCCGGGCGTTCAGCGACGCCGACGCCCGGCTCCTGCGGGACCTGGCGCTCTGGGTCCAGCAGGAGCTGGTGGTCGAGGACGAGCTGCGCCGGGCGGGCAGCGTCCAGGCCGGGCTCCTGCCGGGCGGCGACCTCGCGGTGCCCGGCTTCGAGCGGGCAGGGGCCTGCCTCCCGGCCCGTGAGGTCGGGGGCGACCTCTACGACTGGCGCCGCACCCGCGACGGTGCCGTCGTCGTCACCCTCGCCGACGTCATGGGCAAGGGCATGGCTGCCGCGATCATCGCCGCGACCGTCCGGGCCGTCCTGCGGGCGGACCGCGGCGTTGAGCCCGAGGTGGCCCTGACCGCGGCGGAGGAGGCGCTCGACGGGGACCTGGCCTCGGCCGGGGCCTTCGTCACCGGGCTGCACGCCGTGCTGGACCCGACCACCGCCGTGCTGCGGTACGCCGACGCCGGCCACGGCCTGTCGGCCGTCCGACGGGCGGACGGCTCGCTCGAACGGCTCCGTCCCACCGGTCCGCCGCTCGGCATGGCGTTCGGCGCCGAGCGCTCGGCGGCGGACGTCCGGCTCGCGCCCGGGGACCTGGTGGTCTCGGTCAGCGACGGCGTCCTCGACCTCGTCGACTCCCCGGCGCCCAGCCCGGCCGACGTCGCCGCGCTGGTCGCCGAGGCGCGGAGCGCCCAGGAGGTCGTCGACCGGTTCGCCCGGCTCGCCCGGGCCCACCCCGACCGTCCCGACGACGTGACCGTCGTCGCCCTGCGCCGGGAGTCCCGGTGAGTCGGCACGCACGGCAGCTGCTCCTGCGCGTCGTCGTCCTGCTGACCGCCGTCCTGGGCGTCAACTACGTCGTGTGGCGGTGGCTGGAGTCGGTGAACTGGTCGGCCTGGTGGATCGCCGTTCCGCTGGTCCTCGCCGAGACGTACAGCCTCGTCGACGTGCTGCTCTTCGGCACGACGATGTGGCGGGCCAGGGACCGGCCCGAGCCGCCGGTCCCGCAGCCCGACCTCACCGTGGACGTCCTCATCACGACGTACGACGAGCCGGTCGAGCTCGTCGCGGCCACGGCC
Source organism: uncultured Actinotalea sp. (assembly GCF_946885855.1). Next base: position 1,848 of record NZ_CAMPHH010000264.1, read on the forward strand.
GCGGCCGCGCGCGCCATCCGCTACCCGCACCGGACCTGGATCCTCGACGACGGCGCGCCGCCGGAGATGGGCGCCGTGGCCGACCGGTTGGGCGTCGGGTACGTGCAGCGGGGCGAGGAGTGGGTGGGCCGCCAGCGGCACGCGAAGGCGGGCAACCTCAACAACGCCCTGTTCCGCACGGAGGGCGAGTTCCTCCTCGTCCTCGACGCCGACCAGGTCCCGGACCCGGCGATCCTGGACCGCACCCTCGGGTACTTCGAGGACCCGCAGGTGGCGCTCGTGCAGACCCCGCAGTGGTTCGGCAACGTCCCGGACGCCGACCCCCTCGGCAGCCAGGCGCCGCTGTTCTACGGTCCGATCCAGCAGGGCAAGGACGGCTGGGACGCTGCGTTCTTCTGCGGCTCCAACGCGGTCCTGCGGCGCGAGGCCCACATGCAGCTCGGTCTCGTGGGCTACGTGCGCGAGACCGAGACGGCCGTCCGGGACGCGCTGTCCACGGGCCGCGACGTCCTGCGCCGGGCCGCGCGCCGGACCGCCGACGACGCCGAGGGTGCGGCCGTGCGCAGCGTCCTCGCCACCGTCGAGGGCGCCCTCGTGCGCCTGGACGCCGGTGAGCCGGTCTCCGTCGTGACCTACGACGTGCAGCGTGCGGTCGAGACCGTCTCCCGGCGTGTCGTCGACGCCGACTCGGTCTCGTGGGCTACGTGCGCGAGACCGAGACGGCCGTCCGGGACGCGCTGTCCACGGGCCGCGACGTCCTGCGCCGGGCCGCGCGCCGGACCGCCGACGACGCCGAGGGTGCGGCCGTGCGCAGCGTCCTCGCCACCGTCGAGGGCGCCCTCGTGCGCCTGGACGCCGGTGAGCCGGTCTCCGTCGTGACCTACGACGTGCAGCGTGCGGTCGAGACCGTCTCCCGGCGTGTCGTCGACGCCGACCTCGCGGCGATCCGGGCGGACCTCGACGCGCTGCGCGAGCTGCCGATCGCGCGCGACGAGGAGCTCGCGGTCCCGGTCGTCGACGACGTCGCCCTCGCTCGCCTCGCCGACCGCGAGCTGTCCCCGGTCCACGCTCTCGCCTCCGTGCAGGGCCTGGTCGAGGCGGTGGACGTCGGCCGGTCGCACGAGGCCCAGGCGGTCATGCCGCTCGCCACGCTGTCGGTCACCGAGGACATGGCGACGGCGATGCGCCTGCACGCCTCGGGCTGGCGGTCCGTCTACCACCACGAGCGACTCGCGGTCGGGCTCGCGCCCGAGGACATGAAGACGATGATCACCCAGCGTCTGCGGTGGGCGCAGGGGACGCTCCAGGTCATGCTGCAGGAGAACCCCCTGCGGGTCCGGGGCCTGAAGCTGGGGCAGCGCCTCATGTACTTCGCGACGATGTGGAGCTACCTCGCGGGCTTCGCGGCGGTCGTGTACCTGGCCGCGCCGATCATCTTCCTGTGCTTCGGCGTCCTGCCGGTCACCGCGTGGTCCGTCGACTTCTTCGTCCGCTTAATGCCCTTCTTCCTCGCGAGCCAGCTGCTGTTCCTCGTCGCGGCCCGCGGGGTCCGGACCTGGCGCGGGCAGCAGTACTCGCTGGCACTGTTCCCCGTCTGGATCAAGGCGTGCGTCACCGCCGCCGCCAACGTGTGGTGGAGCAGGCCGCTCGGCTTCGCGGTGACCCCCAAGGTCCGCCAGGGCGGTGCGGGCTCCTGGCGGCTCGTGCTCCCGCAGCTGACGGTCATGGTGCTCCTCGTGGTAGCGGCCGTGGTCGGCATCGTCCGGGCGAGCCTGGGCCTGTCGCTGTGGGTCGGCACCGTGGTGAACCTGCTCTGGGTCGCCTACGACCTCCTCGTGCTGAGCGTGGTGATCCAGGGGCTGCGGTACCGGGGCTGGCAGCCTGGGCGCGACGAGGACGACGACGTGCGGCACGGTGCCGCCGGGAGCACGGAGGGTGCGCACTGATGGATCTGGACCGCGAGCTGGCCGGACCGGGGACGGCGGTGCTCCGCCCGCGTGGGCGCCTGACCCTGGGCGCCGCGTCGCTCCTCAAGGACGCGGTGGACGCGACGGTCGCGGCGGGGCACCGCGTCGTCGTCGTGGACCTGGGCGAGACGGACTTCCTCGACTCCTCCGGGCTGGGCGCCCTCGTCGGGGGGCTGCGCACGGCACGCGCCGCCGGGGGGGACCTGCGCATCGCCCGCGCCGGCGGCCAGGTCCGGACGGTGCTCGAGCTGACGACGATGGACCGGGTGCTCGTCCCGTACGAGACGGTGGACGGTGCCCTCGGCCGGGCCTGACGGCACCGACGACGACGTCGTCGAGCTGGTCGTGGCGGGCGATGCCGGGGTGGACGCAGTCCTGGACGTGCTCGGGGCGCTGTGGGCCGCGCGCCCCGGTGAGGTGCCGGACCAGGACCGCTTCTGCTTCGAGACCGCGGTCGCTGAGGTCGTCGGCAACGCCGTCCGCCACGGTGGCGGCGACGCGACGACCGTCCGCGCCGCCGTCGTGCGCGACACCGGGGGGCACGCCACCGCGCTGCGGGCCGACGTCGTCGACCACGGCCCGCCCATCGACCTCGCCGCGTACGTGGACCTTCCCGACGACGACGCCGAGTCCGGTCGCGGGCTCGCCCTCGCCCGGCGCGCGGTGACGACGCTGGCGTGCGACCGGGCGGGCGACGCCAACCACTGGCTCGTCGTTCGTCGCGTCGGCGGGTGAGGTCGGCCACACCGGTCCACGCCGATCGGACCCGGTCCCGCTCCGGCCCGCCCCGTCGGTCCCGGACCGGGCACTGCCATCCTCGCTAGCCTCGCGCAGGTGAGGACCCGCGAGGACGAGCTGGAGCCCGTCGAGCTGATCCGGCAGTCGGGCACCGTGCTGCGGATGGGCAAGGCCATGCTGGCCTC
>NZ_CAMPHH010000265.1 GCF_946885855.1 uncultured Actinotalea sp.
GTGCCGTTGACGATGCCGAGCACGCGCGTCACCCGGTCGCCGGCGAGCGACTCCCGCAGCGGGCGCACCAGCGGGATCGCGCCCGCGACCGCGGCCTCGAGGTAGAGGTCGACGCCCGCCTCGTCGGCGGCGGCGTACAGCGTCGGGCCGTCCTGACCGAGCAGCGCCTTGTTCGCGGTCACGACCGAGGCACCGCCCTCGATGGCGCTCAGCAGGAGGGACCGGGTGGGCTCGATGCCGCCGGCGACCTCGACGACGATGTCAGCCCGGCGGACCAGGCCCGCGGCGTCGTCCGTGAGCAGCCGCCGGTCCACGACCGGGTCGCGCGGGGCCGCGAGGTCGCGGACCGCGATCCCGACGAGCTCCAGCGGGGTACCCACCCGCGCGGCGAGCTCGGCGCCGTCGGTCAGCAGGAGCCGAGCCACCTCGGTGCCCACGACCCCGCAGCCGAGCAGGGCCACCCGGACCGGTCCACTGGCAGTCACCGTTCGCCACCTCTCGCCTTCGCGCCGCACGCCCACCGTGCAGCGTCACCCTGCCGCATCCCGCTACGCGGACGCCGCCCCGGCCAGGATGTGGGCGTCGCCCGGCGGTCCTCCTCAGCCGACGTCGAGCGCCAGCAGGTCGTCCTCGGTCTCCCGTCGCACGATCACCCGGTCCTCGCCGTCGCGGACCGCCACGACCGGCGGCCGCGGGACGAGGTTGTAGTTGGAGGCCATCGACCGGCCGTAGGCACCCGTCGCCGGCACGGCGAGGAGGTCCCCGGCGCGGACGTCCGCCGGCAGCCGCACGTCGTGGACGACGACGTCCCCGCTCTCGCAGTGCTTGCCGACCACCCGGGCCAGGACCCCGTCCGGGCCGCCCGCCCGGTTGACGAGCGCCGCCGAGTACCGCGCCCCGTACAGGGCGGGCCGCAGGTTGTCGCTCATGCCGCCGTCGACCGAGACGTAGGTGCGCGTGAACGCGCCGGGTGCGTCGGCGGAGTCGCCCTGCCCGGTGCCGGACGGCGCGTCCCCGGCGACCGCGGTCCCGTCGTCGTCGACGACGACGGGCTTGACGGTGCCGACCGTGTAGAGCGTCACGGTCGTGGGACCGACGATCGCCCGGCCGGGTTCGATCGAGATGCGCGGCACGGGGGTGTCCAGGTCCCGGCAGGCCTGGGCGACGGCGTCGGCCATGTCGCGGGCCACCTCGACCGGGTCGAGGGGCACCTCGCCGGGCAGGTAGGCGATCCCGAACCCGCCTCCGAGGTCGACCTCGTCGACGAGCCGACCGGTACGGGCCGCGAGGGTGGCGCGGAGCTCGAGGATCCGCCGAGCCGCGACCGTGAAGCCGGACGCGTCGAGGATCTGGCTGCCGATGTGCGAGTGGATCCCGAGCAGCTCGAGCTCCGGACGCGCGAGCACCGCCTCGAGCGCGCGCAGCGCCTGGCCGCCCGCCACCGACAGGCCGAACTTCTGGTCCTCGTGCGCGGTCGAGATGTACTCGTGCCCACCGGCGTGGACCCCCGTGGTCACGCGGACCATGACGGGGGCGCGGACACCCTCGGCCGCCGCGGCGTCCGCCACGCGGTCCACCTCGAGGAGCGAGTCGAGGACGATGCGACCGACACCGGCGCGCAGCGCCCGGCGGACCTCCGCGTCGGACTTGTTGTTGCCGTGCAGCCCGATGTCCCGGCCGGGGACGCCCGCGCGCAGCGCGACGGCCAGCTCGCCCCCGGTCGCGGTGTCGATCCGCAGACCCTCCTGGGTCGCCCAGCGGGCGACGGCCGTGCTCAGGAACGCCTTGCCGGCGTAGTAGACGTCGACGTCGGCGCCGATCCGCGCGAACGCGGCCGCGAAGGCCTCCCGGAACGCGCGCGCGCGACGGCGGAAGTCGGCCTCGTCCAGCACGTACACCGGCGTGCCGTGCCGGGCCGCGAGGTCGCGCAGGTCCACCCCCGCGACGCTCACGGCGCCGTCCGGCCCGACGACGGTGCCGGCCGGCCACAGGTGCGGGTCCAGCGGCCGGTCGACCGGCTGCTGGAGGACCCGGTCGGCGGCCGCGGTCACATCCGCTCCGGGGCGCCGACCCCGAGCAGGCCCAGGCCGTTCGCGAGGACCTGCCGGGTGGCGTCGTTGAGCCACAGACGGGTGCGGTGCACGTCGGCGACCTGCTCGTCGCCGAACGGGGTGACGCGACGCTGGTCGTACCACTTGTGGTACGCGCCGGCGAGCTCCTCGAGGTAACGCGCGACACGGTGCGGCTCGCGGAGCTCCGCCGCCTGCGCGACGACGCGGCCGAAGTCGCCGAGCAGCGCCAGCAGCGTGCTCTCGGTGGCGTGGTCGAGCAGGGACGGGTCGAAGCCGTCCTCGCGCCGGACACCGAGGTCCGCCGCGTTGCGGCCGACGTTGACCGTCCGTGCGTGGGCGTACTGGACGTAGTAGACCGGGTTCTCGTTGGTCGCCCGCGCCAGGAGGTCGAGGTCCAGGTCGATCATGCTGTCCGTCGACGACCGTGCCAGCGAGTACCGCGCGGCGTCGACGCCGACGGCGTCGACGAGGTCGTCGATCGTGAGGATCGTCCCCGCCCGCTTCGACATGCGGACCGGCTCGCCGTCCTTGACCAGGTTGACCATCTGTCCGATGAGGATCTCGAGGTTCCGGCGGGGGGTGTCGCCGAAGGCCGCGCACATCGCCATCATCCGGCCCACGTACCCGTGGTGGTCCGCGCCCAGCATGATGATCGCCCGGTCGAAGCCGCGCTCGCGCTTGTCGAGGTAGTACGCGAGGTCACCCGCGATGTAGGCGGCGTGACCGTCGGACTTGATGATGACGCGGTCCTTGTCGTCGCCGAACTCCGTGGTCCGCAGCCACGTGGCGCCGTCCGCCTCGAAGATGTGGCCGAGCTCGCGCAGCCGGGCGACGGCCCGCTCGACGGCCCCCGACCCGTGCAACGCGTCCTCGTGGAAGTAGACATCGAAGTCGACCCGGAACTGGTGCAGCTTCGCCTTGATCTCCGCGAACATCAGCTCGACGCCGCGCTGCCGGAACGTCTCCTGCGCCTCGGCGTCCGGCAGCGTCAGCAGGTCCGGCTCACCGGCCGCCGCCGCATCGGCGAGCACCCGCTCGGCGATGTCGGCGATGTACTGGCCGCCGTACCCGTCCTCCGGCGCCTCCTGCCCTCGCGCGCGGGCCAGGAGCGACCGGGCGAAGCGGTCGATCTGCGCCCCGTGGTCGTTGAAGTAGTACTCGCGGGTCACCGCCGCACCCGACGCCTCCAGCAGCCGCGCGAGCGAGTCCCCGACGGCGGCCCACCGCACCCCCCCGATGTGGATGGGGCCGGTCGGGTTGGCGGACACGAACTCCAGGTTGATGCGCTCGCCGGCGAGCGCGTCGCCGCGGCCGTACGCCTCCCCCGCCTCGACGATCGTCCGCGCGAGTCCGCCCGCCGCGGCGGTGTCGAGGGAGATGTTGAGGAACCCGGGCCCGGCGACGTCCACCGCTGCGATGCCGGGCACGGCGCGCAGCCGCTCGGCGAGGATCTCGGCGAGGGCGCGCGGTGCCGTGCCGGCCTTCTTGGCGAGCTGGAGCGCGACGTTCGTGGCCCAGTCCCCGTGCTCGCGCTGCCGGGGGCGCTCCACCGCGACGGACGCCGGGACGTCGTCGGCGGCGAGGGCGACGGCGCCGTCGGCGACGGCGGTGGTGAGGACGGCGTGCAGCGCCTGGGAGAGCTCAGCGGGGGTCACCCCAGAAGCCTACCGACGCGGGTCGGTGGCACATGCGGACCGTCCGGGCGGCGACGAGCCTGCTGGGACGAGGATGCGCCGCACACCCGCCGGGGTGTTGAATCCCACCACACCGAACGGGAGGTCGGATGACTCGCCGCACGAACCTCATCGACCAGGCCGTGGGCCGGCTGCGTCAGCAGATCACGTCCGGCGCCTGGCAGGTGGGCACCCGCATCCCGGCGGAGCCCGAGCTGACCGAGCTCATCGGCGTGGGGCGCAACACCGTGCGCGAGGCGGTCCAGTCGCTGGTCCACGCGGGCATGCTGGAACGCCGTCAGGGCTCCGGGACGTACGTCATCTCCAACTCCGAGCTGGGCACCGCGATGGGGCGGCAGATCGCCGGGGCGCACCAGCGTGACGTCCTCGAGGTGCGCCGCAGCCTGGAGGTGGAGGCCGCGCGGCTCGCCGCGGCGCGGGCGACGACCGAGGAGATCGCGGAGCTGCGGGCCGTCCGGGACCGCCGGGCCGCCGCCTACGCCGGGGGGGAGCTGGACCACATGGTCGAGGCCGACCTGCTCCTGCACCGCACCATCGCCCGGGCGGCGCAGAACCCCGTCCTCCTGGCGCTCTACGAGAACCTCCTCGACGCGATCACCGAGAACATCCGCTTCAACTTCGAGCACCCCGTGCACGACGACGACTCCCACCACGACCTCGTGGAGGCGATCGCTGCCGGTGACGCCGAGGCAGCGATGCGCGAGGTCGACGAGTACCTGTCCGAGTTCATCGGGGACGTCCCGATCGGCTGACCGCGGGCCGACGGCCCGGTCCGGAGCCCGCCCCGAGGGCTGGTAGTGTTCTGCGCGCCCCGCCCGCGTAGCTCAGGGGATAGAGCGTCTGCCTCCGGAGCAGAAGGCCGCAGGTTCGATTCCTGCCGCGGGCACCCCACGCAGCACCCAGGAGCCCCGGCCCACCGATGGTGGCCGGGGCTTCGTCGTGCCGCGGTGGTGCTGCGCCCCGA
>NZ_CAMPHH010000266.1 GCF_946885855.1 uncultured Actinotalea sp.
CCCCTGGGCCCCGGCCTCGCGGATCGCCTGCTCGACGTCCCGGCGCACGACCATCCCGCCCGGGCCGGTGCCGTGCACGGTCCGCAGGTCCAGGCCCGCCGTGCGGGCCAGGGTCCGGACCAGCGGGGAGCTGACGGCGACCGCTCTCGGCGCGGCGCCCGCGCGCGGTGCCGGCACGTGGTCGGACGACGTCGGGGCAATAGCGGCGCCCGTGGTGGGGCGGTGCGCGGTCGGCCGCGCGGCGGCGCCGGCGCGCCGGGCGGCCCGGCGTCCACCGCCCGCGGCGGGCACCTCGGAGGTCCCGTACCCGATGAGGACGTTGCCGGACCCGGCCCGCTCCTCCTCCCGGTACGTCTCGGCGGCCGGGTGCTCGCCGTCGGCGGCCGACGGCGGCGCGTCCGGCCCGGCGTCGTCCGCCGCGGTCCCGCCGTCGGTCACGGCCACCGCACCCTGCCCGGCGTCGACGGACAGCAGCGGGGAGCCGACGGCGATGACGTCGCCCGCCTCCCCGTGCAGGCACGCCACGACCCCCGCGTACGGGGACGGCACCTCGACCATCGCCTTGGCGGTCTCGACCTCCGCGACGGGTGCGTCCACCGCGACCGTGTCGCCCACGGCGACGAGCCAGCGGACCAGCTCCGCCTCCTCCAGGCCCTCGCCGAGGTCCGGGAGGGTGAACACCTCGCGGCTCACACGAGCTCCCACTGCAGCTCGTCGACGGTGTCGAGGATCCGGTTCACCGAGGGCAGGTGGTGCCGCTCGAGCGCAGGCGGCGGGTAGGGGATGTCGAACCCGGTGACCCGTCGCACCGGCGCGGCGAGATGGTGGAAGCACTGCTCGGAGACGCGGGCGACGATCTCCGACGCGACGGAGGCGAATCCGGAGGCCTCCGCGACGACGACGGCGCGCCCGGTCGCCCGGACCGCGGCGGTCACCGTCGCGTCGTCGAACGGCACGATCGAGCGCAGGTCGACCACGCCGATGCTGCGGCCCTCGCGCTCGCCCTGCTCGGCGGCCGCGAGCGCCACGGGCACGGCGGGGCCGTAGGCCAGGAGCGTGACATCGGTGCCCTCGCGACGCACGACGGCCTGCCCGATCGGGGGCGCGCCCGCCTCGACGTCGACCTCCTCCTTGGTGAAGTACTGCTTCTTGGGCTCGAGGAAGATCACCGGGTCGGGGCTCTCGATCGCCTGCCGCAGCAGCCCGTAGGCGTCCTCGTTGGTCGCCGGCGCCAGGACCGTGAGGCCCGGGGTGTGCGCGTAGTACGCCTCGGAGGAGTCGCAGTGGTGCTCCACCCCGCCGATCCCGCCGCCGTAGGGCACCCGGACGACGACGGGCAGGCGCACCCGGCCCCGCGTGCGGTTGCCCATCTTCGCCAGGTGGCTGACGACCTGCTCGAACGCGGGGTACGCGAACGCGTCGAACTGCATCTCGACCACGGGCCGCAGGCCGTTCATCGCCATGCCGATCGCGAACCCCATGATCCCGGACTCGGCCAGCGGGGTGTCGAAGCACCGCTGCTCGCCGAACTGCTCCGTGAGCCCGTCGGTCACCCGGAACACCCCGCCGAGCGGCCCGACGTCCTCGCCGAGGACGACGACACTCGGGTCCGCCGCCATCGCGTCGCGCAGGGCGGCGTTGAGCGCGCCCGCCATCGTGGTCTTCATCGGGCGCCCTCCTCGGCGGCGAGCTCGGCGCGCAGCAGGTCCCGCTGCGCGGCGAGCTGGGGGGTGGGGGAGGCGTGGACGTGGGCGAAGAGGTCCTCCGGCGAGCCCGGCGTGGTGCGCGCCAGGCCCTCGCGCACCGTGGCGGCGAGGGCCTCCGCCTCGGCCGCCAGGGCGTCGTCGGCCGCGTCGTCGAGCGCGCCCGCGGCCCGCAGGTAGGTGCGGACGCGAGCGACCGGGTCGCGCCGCTCCCATGCGCGCACCTCCTCCTGCGTGCGGTAGCGCGTGGGGTCGTCGGCGTTGGTGTGCGGCTGGACGCGGTAGGTGTCCGCCTCGACGAGCGTGGGCCCCTCGCCGGACGCCGCGCGGGCCACCGCCTCGGCGAGCACCGCCGTCAGCGCGGCGACGTCGTTGCCGTCCACGAGGACCCCGGGCACCCCGTAGCCGATGCCCTTGCTGGCCAGCGACGGCGCCACGGACTGCCGGGACAGCGGCACCGAGATCGCATACTTGTTGTTCTGCACGAGGAAGACGACGGGGGCGGCGAAGACGGCGGCGAAGTTCAGCGCCTCGTGGAAGTCGCCCTCGCTCGTCGCGCCGTCCCCGCACAGCGCCAGGACCACCGTGTCCTCGCCCTTCAGGCGCGCGGCGTGCGCGACGCCGACGGCGTGCAGCAGCTGGGTGGCCAGGGGCGTCGCCTGCGGCGCGACGTGGTGGGCGCGCGGGTCGAAGACGGAGTGCCAGTCGCCGCGCAGCCAGGCGAGCACCTCGACCGGGTCCACGCCGCGCGCGGCGACGGCCACGCTGTCCCGGTAGGTGGGGAAGAGCCAGTCACCCTCACGCAGGCACAGCGCGGCCGCGACCTGGCAGGCCTCCTGCCCGTGCGAGGACGGGTAGACCGCGAGCCGCCCCTGGCGGACCAGGGCGTTGGCCTGGTCGTCGAGCCGCCGCCCCAGCACCATCGCCCGGTACCGCTCGAGGAGGTGGGGCAGGGGGACGGGGCCGTACCGCTCGTGCGCGACCGGCGCGCCGTCGGCGTCGATGAGCCGCACGGCCCGCACGGCCGTGTCGAGTGCTCCGGGGTCCACCACGGTGTGGTCCGCAGACATGCGCGCCTCCTCGTCGAGTGCTGGCTCGACTATGGCGCGTCGTGGTCGGATGGGCGCGCGAGGCGGAGAAACGCCGGACAATTGGCCCGGCGAGCGCCGTGAGTATGGTCGGATGGCTCAGCGGTGCGCATCTGCGACGGGACGGGGACGACACATGGACACCCAGCTGGACGAGACCGACCGGCGCATCCTGGACGCCCTCACCCGGGACGGCCGGATGTCCGTCCGCGCGCTCGCGGAGGCGGTCAACGTCTCGCGCTCGCACGCCTACAGCAGGCTGGAGCGGCTCCAGGAGATCGGCGTGCTCGAGGGCTTCACCGCGGTGGTCAACCCGGCGCGCAGCGGGCTCGGGACGTCGGCCTACGTGACCCTCACGGTCCGTCAGCACTCGTGGCGGGACCTCAGCGAGCGGCTGCGTCAGGTCCCGGAGGTGAAGCACATGGCGCTCGTCGGCGGCGGCGACGTCGACGTCATCCTGCTCGTGCGGACGAGCGACAACGAGGCGCTGCGCCGCGTGGTCCTCGACGTGCTCCAGGCGATCCCCGGGGTGCTGTCGACCCACACGTTCCTCATCTTCGAGGACCTCGCCAACCCCTGACGGGCCGTCGTCGCTGGCGTCGGGACCGGCTTAGGGCACGGGCGCGGCGACGCCCAGGAGCCCGGCGAACCGCGCCAGGCCCTCCTCGCCCACCAGGTCCTCGGCGAGCAGGGGCGCCTCGAGCCGCGGTACGTCGGGCAGCGCGTCGTCCAGAACGCGCAGGTACCGGTCCTCGTGCGCGCGCCGGGCCGCGAGCAGCGCGCCGCCGTCGGCGGGAGAGCGCTTGTTCACCACGAGGCCGCCCACGTGCACGCCGGTCCCGCGCAGCTGCCGCGTGAGCTCGACCGTCTCCAGCACGGGCAGCCGCTCGGCGGCCAGGACGACGACGAACGCCGTCGTCGTCGCGTCGGTGAAGGCGGTGCGCAGCAGCGCGAACCGCGACCGCCGGCGCAGCAGGACGTCGCGGATCTCCGCGTCGCGCCGCTCGCGGGGTGGCGCGGGCCGGTCCGTCGGCCCGCCCAGGACGGACGCGGCCGGGTCGTCGGTCAGACCGCGCTCGGCCTCGGCGAGGCGCCGGGCACGCTCCTGGCGGCGCAGCAGCCCGTCCGTCCACGTCGCCAGCGACTCCGGCAGGGCCATGAGCCGCGCGGTGTGCCCGGAGGGTGCGGTGTCCAGGACGAGGAGGTCGTAGGAGCTGAGGCTCTTCTCGACGACCTCCGCGACGCGCTCGAGGATCGCCGCCTCGTGCATCCCCGGGGCGTCGCGGGCCAGGGACAGGTGGCGGTCCACCTCGCCGCCCAGGTGCGGGGGCATGAAGCGGCGCAGCCGGTCACCGACCCGGCGCAGGTGCTCCTCGGTGGTCCGCTCCGGGTCGATCTCCACCGCGTCCAGCCCCGGCGCCAGCGAGGCGCCGGTGTCGCCGACCCGCGCGCCCCACAGATGGCCGAGGTTGTGCGCGGGGTCGGTCGAGACGAGCAGCACGCGTCGTCCCCGCCGGGCCTCGCCGAGGGCGACGGCCGAGGCCACGGCGGTCTTGCCGACCCCGCCCTTGCCACCGACGACGAGGACGCGCCGCGCGGCCACGAGCTCGTGCAGGTTCAGCAGCATGTGACGTGCTCCAGGGGGGAGCGGTCCAGACCGATGCGCCGGTGCCACTCGTGGACGTCGTCGTAGAGGACCGGCAAGAGCTCCAGGGTGTACCAGCGGGCGGGATCGGGGACGCCGAGGGACTCCGCGAGGACGACGAGCCGGAGCAGGTCCTCCTCGTCGCGGCGCGCCCGTGCGAACGTCCGCCGGTACGGGGCGACGTAGAACTCGGTCAGCCCGCGGCCGACGGCGTCCAGCGTCGCCCGGGCCCGGAGCAGGAACCCGGGCAGGGCCCCGGGCACGGTCCCGGGCACGGT
>NZ_CAMPHH010000267.1 GCF_946885855.1 uncultured Actinotalea sp.
CCCCCGGCACCTCCCGGCCCGGATCCCCCGGGTCGCGTCTGCCCGTCCCGGACCCCGGCCTGGTCCTGCGACCTGGCCCCGTCCCGGCGTTCGTCGCGACAGGAGCGCCATCTCTTTCTAGGTTTGGTCAAGAGACGACCACGAAAGAGGAGGGCTCATGCCTACCGGACGACGACGACGGCGCGCGCCGGGACCGGCGTTCGCCGGCACCGTGGCCGCATCGCTCCTGCTCGCCACGGGCTGCTCGGCGACGAACCCGATCATGACCGACGTCGAGTACCCCCCGGCCTCCGGCCTCGCCGTCGACATCAGCGAGCGCGCCGGGCTGGTGAACCTCATGGTGCTCACCGGCGGCGAGGGCAGACCGGGTGCCCTGTTCGGTGCGGCGTGGAACGACAACACCGTGCCGGTGGACGTCACGGTCCGGCTCGCCGACGGCACCGTCCTCGCCGAGCTCACCGTCCCCGCCGGCGCCACGGTGACCCTCGGCACGCGCCAGGAGGAGCAGGTCCGCGTGCCGGACGTGCCCGTCCCGCCGGGAGCGGTCCTGGAGCTGACGGTGGGGACCGAGCGCGGCGGGTCCGTCACCGTCCCGGTCCCGGTGCTCGACGGGACCCTCCCGCCGTACGACCCGCTCGTCCCGGTCACGCGCGCCTGACGCGGGCGCAGCCCGGTCAGGCGCCCCAGGCCCCACGACCCGCTCGCCGCGCCCGCTCCCGCTGCGCCGCAGGCGCGGCGCTCCCGTCAGCCGAAGCGGCCGGAGATGTAGTCCTCGGTCGCCTGCACCGACGGCGTGGAGAACATCGTGCGGGTGTCGTCCATCTCGACGAGCCGGCCCGGCTCGCCCGTGGCCGCGACGTTGAAGAACGCCGTCCGGTCGCTGACGCGCGCCGCCTGCTGCATGTTGTGGGTCACGATGACGATCGTGTAGTCGTTCTTCAGCTCCGCGATGAGGTCCTCGATCGCGAGGGTGGAGATCGGGTCGAGGGCGGACGCCGGCTCGTCCATGAGCAGGACCTGCGGCTTGACGGCGATCGCCCGCGCGATGCACAGCCGCTGCTGCTGCCCGCCGGACAGCGACGAGCCCGGACGGTTGAGGCGGTCCTTGACCTCCTTCCAGAGGTTCGCGCCCTGCAGGGACTGCTCGACGAGCGCCTCGGCGTCGCTCTTGGAGATCCGGCGGTTGTTCAGCCGCACGCCCGCCAGCACGTTCTCCGCGATCGACATGGTGGGGAAGGGGTTGGGCCGTTGGAAGACCATGCCGATCTGGCGTCGCACCGCCACCGGGTCGACGTCGGAGTCGTAGAGGTCGACCCCGTCCATCGTCACGGTGCCGTCGACGCGGGCGCCGGGGATCACCTCGTGCATCCGGTTGAGCGTCCGCAGGAACGTGGACTTGCCGCACCCGGAGGGGCCGATGAGGGCCGTGACGGAGCGGGGCTCGATCATCATCGAGACGTCGGCGACCGCCTTGAAGCTGCCGTAGTAGACGTCGAGGTCCTTCACGTCGATGCGCTGGGCCATGGGTCTCTTCCTGTGTGCGCCGGGGGTCGCGGTGCGGGCCGTGCGGGCGGGAGGTCGGGTCAGTGCCCTCGCGCCGGGGCGAACCACCGGGCGATGAGGCGGGCGACGAGGTTGAGGACGAGCACGATGATGATCAGCACGAGGGCGGCCGCCCACGCGCGATCGAAGTTGATCGTGGCGATGCAGTCGAGCTGCTCGGGGCGGCAGGGCACGAGGCCCTGCTGGTACTGCCGGTAGACGTACACCGGCAGCGTCATCATCCGGCCCTCGAAGAGGTTGTAGTTGATCGAGTCGATGACCCCGAGCGTGATGAGCAGCGGGGCCGTCTCGCCGATGACGCGTGCCACCGCGAGCATGACGCCGGTGACGATGCCCGCGGCCGAGGTCCGCAGGACGACCTTGACGATCGTCAGCCACTTCGGGACGCCGAGGGCGTAGGCCGCCTCGCGCAGCTCGTTCGGCACGAGCCGGAGCATCTCCTCGCTCGAGCGGACCACGACCGGGGTCATCAGCACGGACAGGGCGACGGCGCCGACGACGCCGAACCGCACCCCGGGCCCGAAGAAGACCGCGAAGAGCGCGTACGCGAACAGGCCCGCCACGATCGACGGGATGCCGGTCATGACGTCGACGAAGAACGTCACCGCGCGCGCCAGGCGCCCCCGCCCGTACTCCACGAGGTAGATGGCGGTGAGAAGGCCGATGGGCACGGAGATGAGGGCCGCGAAGCCGGTGACCAGGAGGGTGCCCACCATCGCGTGGTAGATCCCGCCGGCGTCCATCCCGCCGAAGACGCCGCGCATGGACACGACGAGGAAGTACGGGCTGAGCCGCTCGAACCCGTTGACCAGGACGGTCCAGACGAGCGAGATCAACGGGACGAGCGCCACGAGGAAGGCGAGGGTGACGACCCCGCGCATGCCGCGGTCGACGAGCTTGCGCCGGGTGTCGGGGCGGGTCAGCAGGTCACGCGTGCTCGGCGGGGCCGCGACGGTGCGCGGGGTGCTGGTCGTCGTGGTCATCAGTTCGCCCCCGAGAAGTCGGCGCGCCGGGCCACGACCCAGCGCGCGAGCATGTTGACCGCGAGCGTGATGACGAACAGCGCCAGGCCCGTGGCGATGAGTGCGCTCACGCCGAGCGGGCTCGCCTCCGGGAACTGCAGCGCGATGTTCGCCGCGATCGTCTGCTGCTGGCCCGCCAGGAGCAGCGCGAGGCTGTAGGTGAGCCCGGGCGACAGGATCATGAGGACCGCCATCGTCTCCCCCAGGGCCCGGCCGAGGCCGAGCATCGCGGCGCTGATGACGCCGGACCGGCCGAACGGCAGGACGGCCATGCGGACGAGCTCCCAGCGGGTGGCGCCGAGGGCGAGCGCCGCCTCCTCGTGCAGGCGCGGGGTCTGCAGGAAGACCTCGCGCGAGACGGCGGTGATGATCGGCAGGATCATCACCGCGAGCACGACGCCGACCGTCATCATGACGCGCGCGGGCGTGGCTGCCGGGCCCTCGAAGAGCGGGATGAACCCGAGCACCTGGCTGAGCCACTGCCACACCGGCTGGACCAGGGGGGCGAGCACGAGCCCGCCCCACAGGCCGTAGACGACGCTCGGGATCGCGGCGAGCAGGTCGACGACGTACCCGAGCGCGCTGGCGAGCCGCCGCGGCGCGTAGTGGGAGATGAACAGCGCGATGCCGATCGCGACGGGCACGGCCAGCAGCAGCGCGAGCACCGCGGCGACGAGCGTGCCGAAGATCAGCGGGCCCACGTAGGTGAGCAGCGAGCCGTCGTCCGGGATCCAGCTGATGCCGGTGAGCTCCTCGGCCGGTGCGGTGATGGCGGGCCACGCCTCCAGCAGGAGGAAGCCCGCGACGGCCGCGAGGACGACGAGGATGAGCGCGCCGGCCCCGGTCGACAGCCCGGCGAAGAGGCGACCCGCCCGGTCCCGCGGGGGCCGCTTCACCTGCTCCGGTGGCGGGGTGGTGGTCGGCTCGGTGGTCACTGCGCCTCCTCGCTGATGGTCCCGACGACGGTGAGCACCCGCTCGCGCAGCCGGTCGGAGATCGGTGCCGAGCCGGCGGCCTGCGCCGCCGTGGCCTGCCCCTCCTCGCTCGCGACGTACTCGAGGAAGGCGCCGACCAGCTCTGCGTCCGCGGGGTCGGCGTAGGCCGTGCAGGCGAGGGTGTAGGACACCAGGACGAGCGGGTAGGCGCCGGGGGCGGTCGTGTCGCGGTCGAGCTCGACGACGAGGCTCGTGTCCGGGCGGCCCTCCGCCCGGGGCGAGGCGTCGACGACGGCGGCCGCCGCCTCGGGCGAGAAGGGCACCCACTCCTCGCCGACGCCGAGCGCGACGGACCCGAGGGTCCCCAGCCGCGAGGCGTCCGCGTACGTGATCGTCCCCTGGCCGTCCTGGACCGTCTGCACCACGCCGGACGTGCCCTGGGCGGACTGCCCCCCGGTCAACGGCCAGTTGCCGGACGGGTCGAAGGTCCACGCCTCGGGCGCGGCCTCGTGCAGGTACTCCGTGAAGTTCTCGGTCGTGCCGGACTCGTCCGAACGGTTGACCGGCGTGATCGCCAGGTCCGGCAGCGCGACGCCCGGGTTCTCCGCCGCGATCCGCTCGTCGTCCCAGCGCGTGATGTCGCGGGCGAAGATGCCGGCGATCGTCGCGGCGGACATGTTGAGGGAGTCGATCCCCTGGAGGTTGAACATCACCGCGATGGGCGAGATGTACAGCGGCAGCTCCGCCACGGCGCCCGGCGCGCAGCGCTCCTGGGCGCCGGCCAGCTCGTCGTCGTCCAGCGGTGCGTCCGTGCCCGCGTAGGCGATGCCGCCCTCGACGAACTGCGTCCGGCCGCCCCCGGAGCCGACCGGGTCGTAGGCGATGCTGACCTCCGGGTTCGCCGACTGGAAGCCGGCCACCCACGCCTGCATCGCCGCCTCCTGCGAGCTCGCGCCCGCACCGGCGATCGTGCCGCTCAGCCCCTCGACCTGGGCCGCCTCTCCCCCGGCGTCCACCTCCGGCGCCCCACCGGGCCGCCACGGGTGGTTGATCGGGTCGTCCGAGCCGCACGCGGTGAGCGTCAGCAGCGCCGCGGCGACGACGGCGGCGCCCGCGACCCGCGGTCCGCGGGTGCGCCGGCCGGGGCGGGCGCGACGGGCGGCCGCCCCGGCGGCCGGGATCGGGCCGAGGG
>NZ_CAMPHH010000268.1 GCF_946885855.1 uncultured Actinotalea sp.
CCGTCGCCCCGTTCCCGCCCCCGACCAGACGCCCGGATCCTCCCCGGGCCTGGACGCCCTCACCGGCGCCTCGCCGGCCGCGACCGGCGAGGCGCTCGCTGGTCTGGAGCGCGTCGAGGTCGACCCGCGCACGCTGACCCTGGACACGAACGTCCGCGAGGACGAGCTCGGGGACCTCACGAAGCTGGAGACGCTGATCTCCGAGCACGGCGCGGTCCTCGCCCCGCTGCTGTGCCGGCGCGACGCGCTCGGCGGGCTCGTGGTCGTCGACGGGCAGCGGCGGCTGCTGTGCGCGCTGAAGCTCGACCTGCCGTCCGTGCCGATCGCGCTCCTGCCGACCGTCGGCGACGACGAGGCCCGCATCTGGGACCAGCTCGTCCTCAACGACGCCCGCAAGCCGCTCACCGCCGCGGAGACCGCGAAGGCCTGGCACCAGCTGTCGCTGCTGGGACGGTCCCCGGAGACGATCGCCCGCCGCGCGCACGCCCCGATCGACGTCGTCGAGCGCTCCCTCAAGGTCGCCGCGTCCACCACGGCGACGAAGGTCGGGCTCGAGCACGGTGACCTCACGATCGACGAGCTGGCCGCGATCACCGAGTTCGAGGACGACCCGGACGCGGTGAAGGCGCTGCGCAAGGCGGCCGGGGACCGCGGAGCCTTCCAGCACGCCGTGTCCACCGCCCGCGACACCCGGGGCCGCGCCGCCGCGCACGCCGCCGCCGTCGCGGCCCTGCCCGAGGGCACCGCCCTCGCGCCCCTCGACGAGTACGGACAGCACGACTACCGGTCGAGCCTGGACGAGCTGCTCGACAAGCCGGGCGGGAAGCGCCTCACCGAGGCCAACCACGCCGACTGCCCCGGTCACGCCGCGGTCATCGACGTCTTCCGCGACTACAGCACCGACGACGCCCACGCCTACCGAACGGTCACGAAGTGGGTGTGCACCGAGTGGAAGAAGATCGGCCACGTCAACCGGTGGGCGACCTCGGCGTCCGGCGCGACGTCAGGACCGAAGGCCGAGGACGCGAAGGCACAGCGGCGCATCCTGATCGCCAACAACAAGGCCGCCGAGGCCGCGGAGCCCGTCCGCCGCGCGTTCCTCACCGAGCTCCTGCAGCGCAAGAAGCTCCCCGCCGACGCCGCGGTGTACGCCGCCCGCCTCATCCGCCCCGGCCACGCCGCGGACTACCGCGAGGCCGGTCTGTACGCCACGCTCCTGCCCACCCCCGGATCGACCAGCAGCCTCTCCCTCGGCGCGATGTCCGAGCCGGCCACGCCCCACCAGGGCCTGCGCCACCTCGTCGCGCTCGCGGCCGCGCGGGTCGAGCAGACGATGCCGAAGTACTTCTGGCGGACGCCGTCCCGCGACCACGTCCTGCACCTGACGCACCTGCGCGAGTGGGGCTACACCCTGGCCGACGTCGAGCAGCTCGCCGTCGACGCCGCCGAGGCCGGTGAGCGGTCGTGAGCCGGACCATGGCGGAGATCCCGATCGACCGCCTTCGCGCGAACCCCGCGAACATCCGCCGTGCATTGGGCGACCTGGACGAGCTCGCGGCGTCGATCCGCTCGACCGGCGGCACGCTCCTGCAGCCGCTCGTCGTGTCGCCGCTGCCCGACGGTGGCTTCGAGCTCGTCGACGGGCACCGCCGCCTCGAGGCCGCGAAGCGCCTGGGACTGAAGACGCTCCCGTGCATCGCCGCCCCGAAGGGTGACCAGGAGCAGAAGATCGCGACGATGCTCGCCGCGGCGATGCACAAGCAGCTCACCCCGCTGGAGCTCGCGGACGCGTTCCAGTCGCTGCGCAACCGCGGCCTGACGGTCGCGGAGATCGCGCGCCGCACGGGCTACTCGACGTCGACCGTGTCCTCCCGCCTCCTGCTTCTGACCCTCCCGAGGGAGACGCGGGACCGGGTGCAGCACAAGGAGATCTCCGTCGCGGATGCCGAGCGCATGGCCCGGGACCTCCGCGACAACAAGACCGGCTCGGCCGTCCTCGGCCCCAAGGCGACGTGGTTCGGGCCGAAGCACCGGCTCGCGCAGGCCGTCGTCGAGCGGTGCGAGCACATCGAGACCCGCCGGAAGGTCGGCGGGGCCGGGTGCGGGCAGTGCTGGGAAGAGATCATCCGCGCCGACGAGCGCGCCGGCGGGCAGGCGGTGACCCAGTGACGTTCACCGTCGACCTGGTCGACCTGCGCCACGCGCTCGCCGCGGTCGTCCCGCACGCGTCGAACGCGAAGACCGTGCCGGTGCTGCGCAACGTCCGCCTGACCCCGTTCGGGGTGAACCTGGAGGTGAGCGCGACCGACCGGCACACCGTGGCCCTCGCGCTCGTGTCGATCCTCGAGGGCGACGACGACGGCGACGTCATCGACCTCACCCCCGAGGAGGTACAGCAGGTCCTCACCGTGTTCCCCCCGCCCGGCAAGGGCGAGGAGGGCACGCTCGAGGTCGCCGTCACCGACACCAAAGTGATCATCACCGACGTCGCGGGGCTCATCGCCGGGAAGGCGCTGACCCTGACCCGCCGCACCCACGAGACGTTCCCCGAGCTGCGGCGCCTGTTCGCCGGCCGCCTGCAGCCGTCCGACGAGCCGACCGGCGAGGTGTGGTTCCACGCGACCACCCTCAAGAGGTTCGCCGCCGCGCAGCGCGCCTACGAGTACCCCCTCGTCTTCCACCGGGTGCCCGCCCCAGGTCGGTCGTGGGTCGTCCGTTGCGGCGACTCGTTCGTCGCGCTGGTCTCCCCGGTCCGTCAGGACGAGGACGCCCAGCTCGAGGCGAACCGGTGGCGCGACGACTGGGACGTCCGCCTGGGCCCCGCCGACGGCGACCCCGCCGAGGTGTGGGACTGGCTCGTCCAGGGCGCGGCGACGTACAGCGGCACCGCACCCGCGGACGACGACGTCGACGACCAGCCCGACGACGGCGAGCAGCCCGCCCCGCGGGTCACCCTCCACGTCCCGGAGTGGGGGCCCCGATGACCGCGCCCAGCTTCCACACCGACGTCGTGCTCCACCAGGTCCTCAACGAGCGCGGCCGCCAGTTCGCGAGGCACGGCGACCAGTCCCACGTGCCCGACGGCACGGGTCCCACCGTGCGTCCCCTCGCGGCGCTCATCGGCAACGGCCAGGTGACGCCGCTCGACGCCAGGTGGCTCGCGAAGCGCGCCGCAGCGCACACCGACACGGTCTTCAACGCCGGCCACGGGACGTTCCGCGACATCCTGCTCGAAGAGGTCTTCGAGGCGCTCGCCGAGGACGACCCCGCCCGCCTGCGCGCCGAGCTCCTGCAGATCGCCGCGGTCGCCGTCCAGTGGGTCGAGACGATCGACGCCCGCACCGGCGGTGCCCGATGAGCCACCACTCCCCGGGCTACTGCAAGCGGTACCGGTTCGACGTCGCTCGCGGGATCGACCGCTCGCCCCGCCCGATCGACGAGGTCCGCCCTCACGTGGTCGCGCTCATGGACGCCGGCGGCTCGGCGCGCGCGATCGCCGAGGTCGCCGCGTGCTCGCCGACGACGGTCCGCCAGATCGCGACCGGCCAGACGACCACGGTCAAGCGCGCGCTCGCGGCGCGCCTGGTGCGTGTGAGGGTCCAGGACCTCCTGGACCGCGACCGCCCTCGTGACCGGCTCCCCGCGACCGGCGCCGTCCGCCGCGTGCAGGGGCTCCTCGCGCTCGGTCACTCCCACGCGACGATCACCGCGGCGATGCCCGGCCGGCACCAGTCCCTCGACGTCATGGGCGCCCGCCAGCGGTGGGTGTTCCGCGACGTGCACCACGCCGTCGTCGTCGCCTACGAACAGCTCTCGATGACCCCCGGCACGTCCCGGGTCACCCGCAGCCGCGCGCTCGCGAAGGGCTACGTCCCGCCCCTCGCGTGGGACGACGACACGATCGACGACCCCACGGCCACCCCGTACCGCCCCGACGCCGAGCCCGCCGGCGAGCCCGACCATGCCGCGATCGCCCGCGCCCTCGCCGGCGACACCGTCACCCTCCACCCCGCCGAGCGCGCCGCCGTCGTTCACGAGCTCACCGCCCGCGGGCTGCCCGCCCACGCGATCGCCGACCGCCTCGGCGTCCACGCCCGCACCGTCGAACGCGACCGCCGCACCACCGCCCCCAGGAGCGCCGCCTCATGACCCTCATCGACCGCTACGAGACCCACCGCCGCACCGCCCTCGGTCTCCTGCCCGACGCACCCGAGCGCATGCCCGCCGCCGACCGGATCGCGGTCGCCCAGGTCCACGCGACCCTCGCGCTCGCGGCCGCGACCAGGGACACCGGGGAGGCGCTCGTCGAGACCCAGCCGATCGCGTTCCAGCTCGTCGAGCGGCCTGCCGCCGAGCCGGCCAGGACGCGCCCGGTCGGCACGCTCGACCGCGACCCGGCCCGCCGTGCCGGCGGGTGCTGCGGGGGTGCGGCTGCACCGTGACCGCCCCGCGCTGCGCGCCGACGTGCCCGCTCGTCGCCCGCCTGGTCATCGACCTCGCGCGGGCGACAGGTCGGGACGAACGGCTCGTGCGCCTGGCCTACGGCATCCCTGACGACGACACCGACCGCCCGGAGAGGAGCCCCCGATGAAGCCGCTCGTCTGCCGGTACGGGTGCACCGGCCCGGCCCGCCTATACCTCAGCGGCCGCCTGTGCACCGGGCACGCC
>NZ_CAMPHH010000269.1 GCF_946885855.1 uncultured Actinotalea sp.
GGCGCTCGCCCCCGACGGCGCCCCGGCGCCGCACGTCCTCGTCGTCGTCGGCCCCGAGGGCGGGATCACGGACGACGAGCTCGCGCTCCTGACCGGCGCCGGCGCCGGCGTCGCCCGCCTCGGCCCGCACGTGCTCCGCACCTCGACGGCAGGGCCGGTCGCCCTCGCGCTCCTGGCCCAGCGGCTCGGGCGCTGGGGCTGACGGCGGCGAGGACCCGCCCCTAGCCTGTCGGGCATGACGACGACCGTGCCCGACTGCCTCTTCTGCCGCATCGTCGCCGGGGAGGTGCCGTCGACGGTCGTGGCCGAGAACGCTGCCGCGGTGGCGTTCCGCGACCTCGACCCGCAGGCCCCCGTCCACGTGCTCGTCGTGCCCCGCGACCACCACGCCGACGTCGCGCAGCTCGCCGCGTCGGACCCGTCCCTGCTCTCCGCGGTCGTGCTGCTCGCGAACGAGGTCGCCGAGCAGGAGTGCGGGGGGCAGTACCGGCTCGTGTTCAACACCGGGGCGGAGGCCGGGCAGTCCGTGTTCCACGTGCACGGTCACGTCATCGGCGGGACCCGGCTCGGCTGGTCGCCCGCCTGAGCCCCGAGGGGCGACGGGGTCGCGCCTGGCTACGATGGGCGGGTCGCCCCACGGGCGGCACGGTCCCCGGGGTGGCCCCGGGGCGAGGCGACAGGAGACCGCAGGCCGCACGGCCGGACCCATGACCGAGACACCCGCGCGGCGTGGCCGCGCCTCCACGGACGTCGAGCACCGGATCGTCGTCCCGGCCCATCTGCCCGTCGTGGCGCTCCTCGGTCCCGGTGACGAGGTGCTGCGCGCCGTCGAGCGCGGTTTCCCCGCCGTCGGCATCCACGCGCGCGGCGACCAGATCACGCTCCTCGGGCCGCCGGGGGACGTGGCGCTGGTGTCCCGCCTCCTCGACGAGCTGCTCGAGGTCGCGGCCAGCGGCACCGTGCTGGACGCGGACGTCGTCGGCCGCTCCGTGCAGATGCTCACGGCCGCGACGGCCAGCCGTCCCGCCGAGGTCCTCACGCAGAACATCCTGTCCAGCCGCGGCCGGACCATCCGCCCGAAGACCGTGGGGCAGAAGACGTACGTCGACGCGATCGACCGCAACACGGTGACGTTCGGCATCGGCCCCGCGGGCACGGGCAAGACGTACCTGGCCATGGCCAAGGCGGTCCAGGCCCTCCAGGCCAAGCAGGTCAACCGGATCGTGCTGACCCGCCCCGCCGTCGAGGCGGGGGAGCGGCTCGGGTTCCTGCCCGGGTCCCTCAGCGAGAAGATCGACCCCTACCTGCGGCCGCTCTACGACGCGCTGCACGACATGGTGGACCCCGACTCGATCCCGCGGCTCATGGACTCCGGCACCGTCGAGGTCGCGCCGCTGGCGTACATGCGCGGGCGCACGCTCAACGACGCGTTCATCATCCTCGACGAGGCCCAGAACACCTCGACCGAGCAGATGAAGATGTTCCTCACCCGCCTCGGCTTCGGGTCGAAGGTCGTCGTCACCGGCGACGTCACCCAGGTCGACCTGCCCGGGGGCACCACCTCGGGCCTGCGCGTGGTCGAGGACATCCTGGGCGGCGTCGACGACGTCGCGTTCTGCAGGCTGACCTCCGAGGACGTCGTGCGGCACCGCCTCGTCGGGGAGATCATCGACGCGTACGCACGCTGGGACACCCTCGCCGCCCGCGGCAGCGGCGAGGCCGACGACCGACGGGGCCGGCGGGGCATGGCCGGCGGCCGGTCGGACCGCCCGGCGACGCGGGACCGCACGCACCGCGGGTCCCGGACGCGCGGCGCGTCCGGGACCGCGCGGGACGACGGCGGCACCGGACCGGCGTCGGCGGTCGACGACGGGTCGATGCCGCCAGCCCCGCAGGAGGAGCAGGAGTGAGCGTCGAGGTCAACAACGAGTCCGGGCACGCCGTCGACGAGGCCGAGTTCGCCGCCCTGGGGCGGTACGTGCTGGACGCGATGCACGTCCACCCCCAGGCCGAGCTCTCGATCCTCCTCGTCGACACGGACGTCATGACGGGCCTGCACGTGCAGTACATGGACGAGCCGGGCCCGACGGACGTGCTGTCGTTCCCCATGGACGAGCTCCGCCCGGGCGTCGAGGGCGACCCGAGCCCCGCGGGGCTCCTGGGCGACGTGGTCCTCTGCCCCGAGGTCGCCGCGCGTCAGGCGCGGGAGGCCGGGCACTCGACGGAGGAGGAGCTGCTCCTCCTGACCACCCACGGGATCCTGCACCTGCTGGGGTACGACCACGCGGAACCGGAGGAGGAGAAGGAGATGTTCGCGCTGCAACGGCGCCTGCTCCTGACCTTCCTCGCCGGACGATGAGCGGCCTGCCGGCCGCGATCCCTGCCGTGCTCGTGGTCGTCGCCCTCGCGGCGCTCGTGCCGGCGGTGCTGCTCAGCGCAGGGGAGGCCGCGGTCCCGCGCCTGGGACGCTCCGGCATGGTGGAGATCGCGGTGACGGACACACGCGTGGGCCGCCGGGCGAACCGGATCCTCGCGGACGCCCACGGCGCGGTCGCGGCGGCGGCCTGGACGCGGGTCGCGCTCGAGACGGTCGCCGTCGTCGCCCTGACGCTGGCGCTCGCGACGGCAGGGCTCGCCTGGTGGTCGACCCTCCTGGCGGCCGGCGGCGTCGCCGTCGTCCTCGGCCTGCTCGTGGTGCGCTACCTGCCGCGCTCGCTCGCCCGGCGGCACCCCCGCGGGGCGGTGCGGCTCGCGGCCGGACCGCTCCTGGTCGCCCGGACCCTGAGCCGGCCGGTGCGGCCGCTCGCGCTGGGGGCCTCCCCGGTGCCGGACCGCTCCGCCGAGGAGCTGCGGGACATGGTGGACCGCTTCGACGAGTCGCAGAGCATCGAGGAGGAGGACCGCGCGCTGGTCCGCTCCGTGCTGGAGCTCGGGGACACCCGGGTCCGGTCGGTCATGGTCCCGCGCACGGAGATGATCGTGCTCCCGTCCGGGACGACCGTGCGCAAGGCGCTCTCCCTGTTCCTGCGGTCCGGCTACTCCCGGATCCCGGTCGTGGGGGAGTCCGTCGACGACCTGGTGGGGATCCTGTACCTCAAGGACCTCCTGCGTCACCGCCACATGACCGGCCGCGACGTCGACGACGAGCCGGTGGAGGAGCTCGTGCGGCCCGCCGTCTTCGTGCCGGAGTCCAAGGCGGTGGACGACCTCTTGCGCGAGATGCAGAGCGCGTCGTCCCACATCGCCATGGTCGTGGACGAGTACGGCGGCGTCGCCGGGCTCGTGACGATCGAGGACGCGCTGGAGGAGATCGTCGGCGAGCTCACGGACGAGCACGACCGGTCCGGGCCCGAGGTGGAGGACCTGGGCGACGGCACGTACCGTGTCCCCTCGCGCCTCCCGGTGGACGAGCTCGGCGAGCTCTTCGACCTCGAGCTCACCGACGACGAGGTGGACACCGCGGGCGGCCTGCTCGCCAAGGCGATCGGCAAGGTGCCGCTCGCGGGCTCCAGCGCCGCGGTGGCCGGGCTGGTCGTCACGGCGGAGCGGGTGCAGGGCCGCCGTCGGCAGGTCGCCACCCTGCTCGTCCGGCGCGCGGACCCCGAGGACGAGACGACCACGACGGACCAGGGAGAGCGACGATGACGAGCGGACCCGACGGGGCCGGACGACCGGACGGAGCCGACCGACCGGACGGCCCCGACGGCCCTGGCACCGGACCGACGACGACGTTCCGGTCGGGCTTCGCGTGCATCGTGGGGCGGCCGAACGCGGGGAAGTCGACCCTGACCAACGCGATCGTCGGGCAGAAGGTGGCGATCACCTCCGGCCGTCCCCAGACGACGCGCCACGTGATCCGCGGGATCGTGCACCGCCCGGACGCCCAGCTCGTCCTCGTCGACACGCCCGGGCTGCACCGGCCGCGGACCCTCCTCGGCGAGCGCCTCAACGACCTGGTCCGGGACACCCTCACCGAGGTCGACGTCGTCGTGTTCTGCCTCCCGGCCGACCAGCGGGTCGGCCCCGGCGACCGGTACATCGCCCAGCAGCTCGCGGACCTGGGCCGCGGCCGCGAGGCGACCCCGGTCGTCGCGGTGGCGACCAAGGCGGACACCGTGAGCAAGGGGCGACTCGCGGAGCACCTGCTGGCGGTCGCCGAGCTCGGGGAGTGGGAGGACGTCGTCCCGGTGAGCGCGGTCGCCGGGTACCAGGTCGACACCCTGCTCGACGTGCTCGTCGGTCACCTCCCGCCCGGGCCGGCGCTCTACCCCGACGGCGAGCTCACGGACGAGCCCGAGGTGGTCATGGTCGCGGAGCTCGTGCGCGAGGCCGCCCTGGAGGGCGTCCGCGACGAGCTGCCGCACTCCCTCGCGGTCGTGGTCGACGAGATCCTGCCGCGGGAGGGCCGGGACGGCAGCGACGGCCGCCCGCCGATGCTCGACGTGCGCGTCCACCTCTTCGTCGAGCGGGACAGCCAGAAGGCGATCGTCATCGGCAAGGGCGGGACGCGCCTGCGGGAGGTCGGGACGACGGCGCGCCGGGGGATCGAGGCGCTCCTGGGCGCCAAGGTCTACCTCGACCTCCACGTCAAGGTCGCCAAGGACTGGCAGCGCGACCCCAAGCAGCTGCGCCGGCTGGG
>NZ_CAMPHH010000270.1 GCF_946885855.1 uncultured Actinotalea sp.
GTGCGCCTCGACGGGACGACGCTCGTCGTCGGCGACGGCGCCCAGCGCCTCACCCTGACCGAGCAGTCGCGGTCCCGGACGAGCCGGTACGCCATGGACCCCGCTGTCACCAGCCTGGTCGTCCTGGTGGCCGCGGTCGGGCTGTTCCTGTGGAACCGGCTGCCCGTCGGGGTCGTCGCGATCCTCACGGCGCTGGCGCTCTACCTCACCGGCGTCCTCGACGTCGGGACGGCCCTGGGCGGGTTCGGCGACCCGGTGGTCGTGTTCGTGGCGTCGGTCTTCGTCGTCAGCGAGGCGCTGGACGCGACAGGCGTCACCACCTGGGCGGGCCAGGTCGTGACGCGCTGGGCCGGCAGCGGCCGGGTCGCGCTCACAGTCGCCCTCATGCTGCTGGCGGGCGTGCTGACCGCGGTCGTGAGTCCCAACGGTGCGGTCGCCGCGCTCCTGCCGATGGTCGTGGTCGTCGCCGTGCGCCACCAGCACGCACCGTCGCAGCTGCTCATCCCGATCGCGTTCGCCGCGCACGCCGGTGCCCTCCTCGCCCTGTCCGGCAGCCCGGTCGACATGGTCGTCAGCGGCGCCGCGGCGGACGCCGGTGCCGGCCGCTTCGGCTACGTCGAGTTCGCCCTGGTGGGTGCCCCGCTGCTCGTGACGACCGTCGCGGGGTTCTCGACGGTGACGATCACGTCGGTCGTGGTGACGAGCGTCATCGCCGCGGGGATCGGCGGCGGCTAGCGACAGCGCGGTCCTCAGAGCAGATTCGGGATCTTCTGCTCCTCGGCGACGTTCGCGCGCCGGAACCGCAGGGTCACGGCCGTCGAGACGAGCACGATGAAGAGCGAGTAGAGGGCCGGGACGAGCAACAGGGTGCCGAGCGACTCACTGCCGGCGAAGGTCAGCAGGAGGATCGCGATGGCGAGCGGCCCGTTCTGGATGCCGGTCTCCAGCGCGATCGTGCGCACGTTGGCCGGGTGCAGGCGGATCGCCTTGGCGAGGGCGAACGCGATGCTGATGCCGAGCAGCCCCAGCAGGATCGCGACCGCGTACACCTGCCACGGCGTGATGACGAGCAGCACCCAGTTGCGGGGCACCCAGGTCGCCAGCAGGAAGACGATGAAGAACACGCCGACCAGTCCGCCCATGAGCTCGAGCACCGCGCCGACGTTCGCGCTGTACCGGCGGATGATCATCCCGGCCACGACGGGGACCAGGAGGGCTGCCAGCGTCACGGCGACGTTCTCGACCGGGATCTGCAGCGCCGAGTCCTCCGGGAGGAAACGGCTGCCGTAGAGCAGCAGCGCCAGGGGCGTCATGACCAGCGCCCACAGCGTCGAGTTCGTCGTCATCATGACGCTGAGCGCCAGGTTGCCCTTCGAGAAGTACGTGAAGATGTTCGACGTCGTCCCGGCCGGGACCGCCCCCATGAGCAGGGCCCCGATGGCGACGGGGATCGCGTACTCCTCCGGCAGCGGCAGGATGAACGTGAGCACGAGGACGAAGGCCAGCAACGGCATGATCCCGAACTGGGTCAGCCAGCCGATGAGCAGGCCTTGGGGACGGCGCAGCGCGGAGGTGAAGTCGCGCGGCGTGAGCCCGGCGCCCAGGCCGAACATGATCACGAAGACGAGTCCCACGAGCATGATCTGCTCGAACTCCGTGACGACCTGGTGGTCCGGGGGCGGTCCGGTGATCGCCAGGACGGACAGCGGTGCGACGGCGGTCACGGCCGCTCCGTCCCCTCGGCGAGGGTGCCCTCGGCCCGGGCGCTCGCGGCCACCGGCGCCGCGTCCCGTAGCTCCCGGCGCAGGATCTTCCCGATGTTGCTCATGGGCAGCTCCTCCTGGAAGACGATGCTGCGCGGCACCTTGTAGGGCGCGAGGTGCTCGCGGCAGTGCGCGATCACCTCGGCCTCGGTGGGCGGCGCGTCACCCGGGACGACGTAGGCGCGGACCGCCTCGCCGGTCTTCTCGTCCGGGACGCCCACCACCGCCGCGTCCCGGACGCCCCGCATGAGGACGAGGCAGGCCTCGACCTCGGTCGGGTAGACGTTGAACCCGCTGACGATGACGACGTCCTTCTTGCGGTCGACGATGCGGAAGTAGCCGTCCTCGTCCATCTGCGCGACGTCGCCCGTGAAGAGCCAGCCGTCCCGCACGGTGGCGGCCGTCTCCTCCGGGCGCTGCCAGTAGCCGAGCATCACCTGGGGCCCGCGGGCGACGAGCTCGCCGGCCGCGCCCGGGGGGAGCGGAGTGCCGTCGTCGTCGACGCAGCGCACCTCGGTCGAGGGGACCGGGATGCCGATGCTGCCGTCCTTGATGGTGCTGCCCAGCGGGTTGAAGGTGAGGACGGGGGAGGACTCGGTGAGGCCGTAGCCCTCGACGATCGGAGTCGTGGTCACCTCACGCCAGCGCTCGGCGACGGACGGGTGCAGTGCCATGCCGCCGGCGGCGGAGCCCCGCAGGGAGCGGGGCGGGTGGTCGAGGAACCACCGCTCGTTCAGGAGCGCGTTGAAGAGCGTGTTGACGCCGGTCAGCCACGTGACGCGGTAGTTCTCGAAGGCGCGCTTGAGGTTGCTCGGCGGGCGCGGCGTCGGGACGAGGAGGTTGCGCCCGCCCATGGTGTGGAAGCCGAGCAGGTTCACCGTGAAGGCAAAGATGTGGTAGAGCGGCAGGGCGGTGAGGACGACCTCCTTGCCCGGCCGGATGTGGCCGCCGAGCATCTCGAGCATCTGGCGCGTGTTCGTCACGAGGTTGCCGTGGGAGAGCATCGCGCCCTTGGACACCCCGGTGGTGCCGCCGGTGTACTGCAGGGCGGCGACCGTCTCGAGGCCGACGTCCGCGAGGTAGGCGTCCAGGTCCGCGCCCGCGCGTCGCTCGTCGCCCTGGTCGAGGGCCGCCCGGAGCTCGGTGTGGTCGACGGTGACCGGCGGGAGCGACCGCTGCCAGTACCGCTGGGTGGCCCGGATGATTCCCGCGACGACCCGCGGGAAGAACGCCGAGAGGGGCACCGTGACGACGTTCTCGATCGCAGTGCCCGGCAGGACCTCGGGCAGCCGGTCGGCGAAGAGGTCGCTGATGACCAGGGCCCGGGCGCCGGAGTCGGCGAACTGGTGGATCATCTCCGTGGGGGTGTACAGCGGGTTGGTGTTGACCAGCACGCAGCCGGCCTTGAGGACGCCGAAGGCCACGACCGGGTAGCTGAGGCAGTTCGGCATCTGCACCGCCACGCGGTCACCCGTCCGCAGGCCCGCGACCTCACGGAGGTAGACCGCGAACGCGTCGCTGAGGCGGTCGACCTCGCTATAGCGCAGCGAGCCGTTCATGCCGTTCGGCATGACCTGCGTGAAGGCGATCTGGTCGCCGTAGGCGCTCGCGGACTGCCGCAGGAGCTCGGGAAGGTGGCGCTCGGCGACGGGGCCGAGGTCGGCACGCGTGCCGTCCGGGTAGCTCGTGATCCAGGGGAACGTCGTCATGGGGCGGCATCCTCACGAGGCGGGGCACGTCGTCGGCCCGTCTGATGAAGATTTTTGCATGCGATCGACCCTTCGGTGATCTTCGGCATGCGGAGTCCACACCGTGGGACGGGCGAGGCTGGGTCGCGCGGACAGCTCGGGGGCGGCCGGGCCCGCTCGGCGAGGTCTCCGGGGCGGGCGCGCGTTCGTACGGGAAAGCGCTTGCCATGACCATCGGTCCGCTGGCACGATCGCGGAGCGAGCCCGCTCGCCGCAGCCCTGGCGCTCCGACGTCGGTCGCCGTCGTGGCCGTGGCTGTGGCGCCGACCACCTTCGAGGAGGAACCCCGTGCGACCCACCGCCCTCGTCACCGGAGGCAACCGGGGGATCGGCCTCGGCATCACCCGCCGCCTCCTCGAGGACGGCTTCGCCGTCTCGGTCCTGGCCACGCGCGAGGAGCCGCAGGAGCTCCTGGCCGAGCTCCGGGAGCTCGCCGGCGGGGACGAGCACGTGCGCTACGTGCGGGGCTCGGTCGCCGAGCCGGCGGACCACGAGCGGTACGTCGAGGACGCGGTCGCCGCCTGGGGGCGGCTCGACCTCCTCGTCAACAACGCCGGTGTCGCCCCGACGGTCCGTGCCGACCTCCTGGAGGCCGGCATCGAGAGCTTCGACCGCGTCCTCGGCATCAACCTGCGGGGCCCGTACTTCCTCACCCAGGCGTTCGCCCGCCGGGTCATCGCCCTGCGCGGCGACCTCGCCGCGCTGCCCGAGCCGCCCGACGGGCCGGTCGCGACGATCATCAACGTCTCGTCCATCTCCGCCGAGACCGTCTCCACCAACCGCGGCGACTACTGCGTCTCCAAGGCCGGCGTGGCGATGGCCACACGCCTGTGGGCGGCGCGTCTGGCCCCGGAGGGGATCGTCGTCTACGAGGTGCGCCCGGGCGTCATCGCCACGGACATGACGGCCGGCGTGACCGAGAAGTACGACGCGCTGCTGGCCGAGGGCCTCGCGCCGATCGCCCGCTGGGGCCGCCCGGCCGATGTCGCCGGCGCCGTCTCGATGCTCGCCTCGGGGCAGACGCCCTACTCGACCGGCGAGGTCTTCCACGTCGACGGCGGGATGCACCTGCCGCGCCTGTGAC
>NZ_CAMPHH010000271.1 GCF_946885855.1 uncultured Actinotalea sp.
TCGAACCCCCAACCTTCTGATCCGTAGTCAGATGCTCTATCCGTTGAGCTACGGGCGCCTGGCCCCGGAGGGCCGCAGACGAGGATACATGGCGGCACGGGCAGCACCCAATCCGTTCCCGGACCCGTCGACGTGGGGAGCGCGGCGGCGGCGGGGCGACCGGGGCGGCGCACGCCGACGGGGCGCGGCCGCCGGGTCGCTCGAACGGGCGAACGCCAGGCGACCCCGCGGTGTCGTACGCTCCTGCCCTCCAACCCGGTCACGGCACAGCGCCGAGGACGTCGCGTGGTGGCCGTCCTCGCCGGAGCTCCCGTGTCGCTCGACCTCCCCCTCCCCCTGCCCGCGTCGGTGCCGGCCGCCGCGTCGCCGTCGTCCGTCGAGCCGTCCTCCGCGGGCGCTCCCGGGCGGGCCGCCGCGCCCGACGACGCCCTCGGCGCCGTCGTCGCACCGTCGGCCCAGGCCCTGGCGCACCGGCTCGCCGGCGACCGGCTCGAGGTCCTCCCCCTGCCCACGGACGGCTGGCACCTCGCCGACGCGCTCGACGCCCTCGCCGAGGCCCGCCTCGCGCTGCCCGACCTGCCCGCCGCGGACGCCGTCGTCGTCAGCGACCTCACGACCGTCGTCCTGCGCGTCGGCGACCACGCGGTCAAGGTCTACCCGCCGGGGACGGACCCGGCGCACCTGGCCCGGGTCGTCGCGGGGCTCGCCGGGTCGACGACGGCGCTGCTGCCGACGGCCGGTCCGGTCGTCACCTCGTCCGGTGTGGTGCTCGTCGCGCCGTGGCGCACCGCCGTCCGCCCGATCGACTGGACGGGGACCGGCGCGCTGCTGCGGCGGTTCCACGACGACCACGCCACCGCCGACGTCGCCCCGTGGGACCCGCTGCGCCGCCTCGTCACCCAGGTCGAGGGCCTGCCCGACGACGACGCCCGCGTGCTGCTCGACGCGCGGCTCGCCCTCCTCGACGCGCTGACCGGCGTCCGACCGTTCCTGCCGCCGGGCGTCGTCCACGGGGACGTGTCCCCCCTCAACGTCCTGCACACCGCTGCAGGCCCGGTGCTCATCGACATCGACTTCGTGGCGCGCGGGCCGCGGGAGTACGACCTGTTCAGCGCGGCGCGGCGGCACGTCACCGGCGAGCTCGACGACGCCGCGTACCGGGGCTTCTGCCGGGCCTACGGCGCGGACGTGCGCGGCTGGGAGGGGTTCGCGGTGCTGGACCGGGTCGGACGCCTCGGCGGCGTCGCGTTCCGGCTCTGGGACGACCGCCGCCACGGCCGCCCGCTGACCTGGGTCGCCGACGCGGTCCGGGAGTGGCGCACGCCGCTGTGAGCGAGGGCGACCCCGCAGCGGGGTAGATCCGTGGCACTCTCCGCCACCGACCTTCCCCGCTGAGGGCGCGCCCGGCTCGGGACGCCCGGCTCGGGCGTCAGGCGGGCGCCGGGAGCGTGCGCAGCCAGGCGGCGAAGGCCTCGTTGTTGACCGTCCCGGCACGCCGGGACCGGACGTGGGTCAGCGCCGCGGCGCCGGTCACGCCCAGGACCTCGCGCACGACGAGCGACGCGAGGAGACCGGACCGGTTGCGCCCGAAGGTGCAGTGCACGAGCACGGTGCGCCCCTCACGGATCATCCCCGCGACCATCCGCGCCAGGTGCTGCGTGAAGGCCGGGTCCGGCACGTCGTCGGCGTCGACGAGGGGTGCCTTGACGTAGGCGAGGCCGTCGGTCGCGCCGGCGGGAGGGTGCGCGTCGGCGTCCGCGATGTCCACGACCACCCCGATGCCCTGCTCCCGCACCCAGTCGAAGTCCACCGGGCAGCCGCCCTGCCACAGCGCCCCCGGCAGGAGCTCGGTCGGCGGGTCCGCCGGCGCGACGCCCGGGAGCTCGACGGGCACGGTGGTCAGCCCGGTCTCGGCGGTCGTGGGGGCGTCGGTGCGCGTGGTCACGCTCGCACGCTAACCGCCCGCGGCCGACGACGCCCTGGCGAACCCGGTACGCGGCGCTACAGACCACCGCGGGGAAGCTCTGCACCGGACTCCGGCACAGTTCTGCCCCACCAGCGGGACCATCCCCACGAGCGGACGGCGGGCGGACCCGTCAGAGGTCGAAGCGCAGCTCCTCGCCGAGCGCCTCGACGGGGGCCGTGCGGACCGCCACCGCGGCGGCACGGGCGTCGACCCGACCCGCGCCGACGTCGTCGATCGCGTCCGTGTACCGCTGCAGCGTCGTCGCGACGAGACCCACCGCGGTGTCGAGGAGGTCGCCGAGCGCCGCAGCCCCCACCTCCAGCTCGCCGAGCACCACCGGGAACCGCGCCGCGACGGCGCCCGTCGCCAGGTCGAGCTCCAGCGCCGCGTCGAGCAGGTCCGCCGTCGCGCGCGTCACGAGCTCGCCGACGGCCGCCAGACCCTCCGCCGGGACCGTCCGGGGGTGCACCGCGTAGAACGTCACCGCCCGTGCGACCGGCCGGACGACGGCGAGGACGCGACCCGCGGCGTCGTCGGCGACGTCGATCGTGGCCATCTCCGCGTCGACGTCGACCGCCCGCCCCGCCGCGACCAACGCGGCAGCCACCTCCTCGAGGAACGTCACGGCTTCGCCCCGTTCGCCTTCGCCGCCGCAGCCGCCTGCTCCTTGATCTTGGTTACGAGCGCCTCGCGGAGGAAGGCCGTCCAGTCGGGTGCGTTGCGCCGGGGGGTGCGGGCGAGCTCCGCCTCGAGGTCCTCCACCGTGAGCGCGTCGAGGAACGCCGTGATCTGCGGCGGCGTCGCTCCCTTCCGGAGCTCGGCGTCGCCGACGATGCACACGACGCCGTCGTCCAGCTCGCCTGCGGCGTCCGCCGCCGCCTTGTACGCGATCGTCCGCTGCTTGACCTTGCCGCGGTTGGACGAGGCCAGCAGCTGCTTGATCCGCCACCCGAGGCCGCGGTCCGTCTTCGTGTTGTCGCCCAGCCGCCCGTCGGCGGCGAGGGCGTTCCGCTCCTGCGCGAGCTCCCCCGTCTCCGCCCACGCCTCCTTGAGGCCGACGAGCTTGCCCACGACCGGCTTGGCCTTCGCCTTGAGGTCCTCGAAGACGGACTGCGGGTCCGCGTTCGTCTCCATGCCCGCGAGGACGACCTCGCGGATCTTGAGCAGGAGGGCGTCGTCGCTCGTCTGCTCGGCGTCGCCCCCGGGCTTGGAGGGGTCGAACGGCTTGACCGGCTTGGGCCTGATCCGCTTGACGTAGTCGTGCGTGATGGGCTTGCCGTCGACGCGGTAGTTCGACAGGAACATCAGCGCCACCGGGTCGCCCGCGGCGGCCTTGAGGACGATCCCGTCGACGGCCATCTTGGGGTGGCGACGCAGCTCGTCCTCCGCGCCGCCCTCGAGGTGGAGGACCGCGGACTCCTTCTCGGCCCGCTTGGCCATCGCGTTGAGGACCTTGCTGGCGATGTAGTGGGCGATCTTGTGCAGGTTGTCGACCACGGCTGCGGCGGCCTTGATCGCGGCAGGGATGCCGAACCCACCGGCGGAGGCGACCTGCGCGACCGCGGTGCTGAAGTTGAGGACGCTCACGCCGAGCGCCCAGCAGTTCTGCTCGAGGTGCTTGGTGTAGACCTGCGACACCTTCATCAGCGGGTACACCATCACGTTGACCTTGTCGGTCGAGCCGACCCGGGCCTCGAACATGGTCAGGTCGGTCTCGCGCTGGCGCATGCCCGTCGTCGCGACGTCCATGACGCCCTTGACCATCGACAGCGCCGACGCCGCGATGTCCAGGCCGGGCACGACCTGGGCGACGCCGTCGGAGACCCCGGAGTCAATGAGCTTGGCGAGGTTCGCGGAGTTCTTCGCGGCGGCCACCAGGCCGTCCAGACCGCTCGCCCCGGCCTTCGTCGCCTTGAGCCCCTCGTAGGGGTCCTTGGTGTCCCACGCCGACTTGATCGACGTCACCATCTGGTAGGCGGATGTCGCCGCGGTCATCAGGCCGTTGAGGATGCCCGTGACCTGGCTGAAGCCGGCCTTCACCTTCGTCGCGTCCGACTGCGGGAGCGTCGGCGCCTTGTACGACCGCTGTCCCGACTGCAGCTGCTTGTGGGCCCGGTCGCCGGCGGTCATCGCCTCGCCGACGCCCTGGTCGATGAAGCCCGGGACGCCCGACTTGAGCTCCTTGGTCTTGGTGATGCCCTGCGCCTCGCGGAGGTCCTTGTCCTGGCGGGACCCGACCTGCCCGGCGATCCCGCCGCCGAGGGTGTTGACGACCTTCCCGCCCAGACCCACGTAGCCCTGGACGTCCTTGAGCGTCTTGCCGACGTCGTCCTTACCACCGCCGCCCGACGGCGCCGGCGCGGCGCTGCGCTGGTCCGGCGGGAGCAGGGCGAGGCTCGCCTCGATCGCGGACTCGTCGCGGGCCTTCTGCGCCGTGCGCGCCCGCACCCGCGCCTCCGCCTGCTGCCACGCCGCGATGTCGAGCGGCCCGTCCTGGGGCGGCATGCCGGCAAGGACCTTCGGCGTGATCCCCGGGGAGGTGAGCACTGCCTGCCGGGCCTCCTGCGTCGCCCCGTCGCGCGACGCGGTCGGGTCCTTCTCGAGCAGGTCGTCCCGGTG
>NZ_CAMPHH010000272.1 GCF_946885855.1 uncultured Actinotalea sp.
GGCCTCCTCGATGCAGGCGTTGGACCGGCCGTAGGCGGTGTGGCCCTCGCCCTCCCAGGTGAGCAGGACCCCGGAGGAGAGCTGGTCCGCGAGCGCGACGCTCCACTCGTACGGGGTCGCCGGGTCGCCGGTCGTCCCGACGACGAGGATGGGCGCCGCGCCCTCGGCGGCGATCGGCACCGGCTCGCGGACGTTCTCCACCGGCCACGTCTCGCAGCCGGCGGCCATGACGAAGTCACGGCCGAACGTGGGCGCCTGCGCCTCGACCGTCCGGGCGAGCGCGTCGAGCTCCTCGTAGCTCAGCTCCTCCGCGGGGTAGTCGAGGCAGTTGATGGCGTTGAACGCGACCATCGAGTTGGACCCGTAGGTCCCGTCGGGTGACCGGTCGAGGTAGAGGTTCGCGAGCTCGAGGAAGATGGCGCCGCTGCTCTGGGTGATCGCCTCCTCCAGTGCCAGGGTGAGGTAGGACCACGTCGCGTCGTCGTAGAGGGTCACGACGAGGCCGTAGAACGCCATCGTGGAGTTGAGCTCCTGCCCCTGCCCGGCACGCAGCGGCCGGTCCTGGATCCCCGCCATGAGGTCCGCGATCTGCTGCATGCCCTCGTCGACGTCACCGGTGAGCGGGCAGCTCGCACCGCCCTGGCAGTACTCGACGTAGGCCCGCAGCGCCTCCTCGAAGCCGACCGCCTGCCCGACGACGAGCTCCTCGGTGCCGCTGGACGGGTCGAGCGCCCCGTCCAGGAGCAGCCGGCCCACGTTCTCGGGGTACAGGTCCGCGTACGTCGCCCCGAGCAGGGTCCCGTAGGAGAAGCCCGCGTAGTGCAGCCGCTCGTCGCCGAGCACGGCTCGCAGCAGGTCCATGTCCCGGGCGGCGCTGAGGGTGTCGACATGCTCCAGCAGCGGCCCGGTCGCCTCGGCACAGGCCTCGCCGAACGCCCGGGCCTGCTCCCGCGCCGCCTCGAGGCCGGCCGCGTCGTCGACGGCTAGGTCACCGGTGAGGAAGGCGTCCACGACCGCCGGGTCCCCGCAGGAGACGGCGCTGGACCGGCCGACGCCGCGCGGGTCGAAGCCGACCAGGTCGTACGCCGCCAGGACCCGGTCGCTGAAGGTCGTCTGCGCGTACTCGACGAAGTCGACGCCCGAGCTGCCCGGCCCGCCCGGGTTGATGAGCAGCGAGCCGATGCGCTCGTCCTCGTCACCCGTGGCGGGAGCGCGCCGCAGCGCCAGGTCGATCGAGCCGGCGTCGGGCTCGTCCCAGTCCAAGGGGGCCTGCACCGTCGCGCACTCGAAGGAGCCGCCGCACTCGCTCCAGTCGGGCTCCTGCGCGTAGAACTCCTCGATCCCGCCGGCGAGCGGCTCGGTGCCGCCCGTGGCCTCGCCCGTGGGCGTGGGAGTGACGCCACCCTGCGGCGTGCTCTGCTCCTTCGGGGCGACGCAGGCGGCGAGCGTCAGGACGAGGACGGTGGCGCCTCCCACGACGCGCGTCAGCCGGCGCGCGCCGGGACGGGCAGGGCGTTCGGACACGGAGGACGTCGGCACGGGGCAACGGTAGCCGCTGGCGCTGACACCCCCTGGTGACTCAGCCCTGGGGTCGCAGGGCGACCGCCATCGCCTCGATCGCCAGCAGCGGCGCCACGTTGCCCTCCAGCCGCGTGCGCGCCTCGCCGATCGCGTCCATCCGCCGGATCGTCTGCTCGGGGCCGCCCTCCGCGGCGAGCCGCGCGACGACGTCCGCGTGGGCGACGTTGACGGGCGCGACCTCGGCGCCGAGCTGCCGCACGAGCACGTCGCGGTAGAGCGAGAGCAGGTCCACCAGCGAGCGGTCCAGGACGTCGCGCTGGGCCCGGGTCGCGCGGCGCTTCTGGTCCTCCTCGAGCTGCCGGACCTGGGCCCGCAGCGCCGGCGGGAGCGTCTGCGCCTCGTCGGCACCCAGGCTGCGCAGCAGGGCCGTGCGCTCGGCCGCGTCCCGGTCCGCGGTCGCCGCCTTCGCCTCGGCCGTCGCGACCTCGACCAGCTCGCCGGCGGTGAGCACGGCGTCCCCGACGCCCCGGATCGACGCGGCGAGCGTCAGCGTCCGGTCCCGCCGCGCCCGCGCCTCGGCGTCACGTGCGAGCCGTCGGGCCAGGCCGATGTGGCTCTGGGCGGCCCGCGCCGCCGCGTCGGCGACCACGGGGTCCACGCCGTCGCGCTCGACGAGGAGCGCGGCGACCGCCTCGACCGGCGGGACGCGCAGGGAGACCCGCCGGGACCGCGAGCGGATCGTCACGACGACGTCCTCCGGGCTCGGCGCGCACAGGAGCCACACCGTGCGCGGCGGGGGCTCCTCGATCGCCTTGAGCAGCACGTTGGACGTGCGCTCGGTCATCCGGTCCGCGTCCTCGAGCACGATGACGCGCCAGCGCCCGCCCGACGGGGACCGCTGCGCGAGCCCGACGAGCCCGCGCACCTCGTCGATCGAGAACGTCACCTTCTCCGTCGCGACGACGGTGACGTCCGCGTGGGTCCCGGCGAGCGCCGTCGTGCACTCCTGGCAGTGACCGCAGCCCCCCGCCGGGCACTGCAGGGCCGCCGCGAACGCGCGCGCCGCGTTGGAGCGTCCGGAGCCCGGCGGGCCGGTGATGAGCCACGCGTGCGTCATCGCCCCCGCCTCGTCGACCGCGTGCCGCAGCACGGAGACCGCCTGCTCCTGCCCGACCACGTCGTCCCACACGCTCACGGGTGGACGCCCCCGGTGGGGCCCACCGTGCCACCGGAGTCCCCCGCGTCCGGCACCGCCGCCGCGAGCACCGACGCCCGCAGCAGCGCGGCGACGCGCGAGCGGACCCGCTCCTGCACCGCCTCGACGGGCTGCGCGGCATCCAGGACGAGCCACCGCGGCGTCGTCGCCCGGGCGAGGAACGCCCGGCGCGTGCGCTCGTGGAACTCCGCGCCCGCCGACTCCAGACGGTCCGGCGCACCGGTCAGCCGGGCGAGGCCGACGGTGGGGTCCAGGTCGAGCAGCACGGTGAGGTCCGGGAGCAGGCCCTCGGTGGCCCACAGCGAGAGCTGCTCCACCTCCCGCGCCCCGAGCCGGCGCCCGTCCCCCTGGTACGCCACGGACGAGTCGAGGTACCGGTCGGTGAGGACGACGGCGCCACGTCCCAGCGCGGGGCGCACGACCGTGTCGACGTGGTGCGCCCGGTCCGCGGCGAACAGGAGCGCCTCGGCACGCGGGCCCATGTGGTCCCCGTGCATGACCGCCTCGCGCAGCTGGCGTCCCAGCGCCGTACCGCCCGGCTCCCGCGTCGTGACGACCTCGTGCCCGTCCGCCCGCAGCCACGCGGCGAGCAGGTCCAGCTGGGTCGACTTCCCGACGCCGTCGCCGCCCTCGAACGAGACGAAGAGCCCGCCGTGCCGCCGGACCGCCGCGGCCGCCGGCGGGGGGACGTGCTCGTCCGGGTGGGTCCTCACGGCGTCAGGGTAGTGCGGACCACCGACAGGTCCCCGGACACGCCCCGGGTCTCACTCCCCGGGGTAGGTCACGCCGACCTGCCGGCGCACCTCGTCCAGGGTCCGCAGGACGTCGAGCGTGTGCGCCCAGCTCATGACCTCGCTCTGCGTCGCGCCGTCCCCGATGCACCGGGCGGCCTCGGCGGCCTGGTACTGGAACCCGCCGTCGACCGGCCGCGCGAACTCCCACTGCGAGCCGTCGCCGCGGACGACCCGGAACGTCGTCGGGCGGTAGAAGTCGCTCGCGACCTCGACACGGCCCTCCGTGCCGCCGATCACCGCCGTCGTCGCCGTGCGCGACCACAGTGTCGTGTGCAGGGAGGCCTGGACGCGGTCGCCGAAGCCGAGGGCGACGCTCACCTGCCCGTCCACACCGGTCGGGGTGAGGGAGCCGGTGGCCTGGACCCGGTCCGGGCGGCCGAGCAGGTCGTGCGCGAACGACACCGGGTACACCCCGAGGTCGAGCAGCGCGCCGCCTGCCAGGTCCGGGTTGTGCAGGCGGTGCGTGTGGGGCAGGTGGTTGAACGCCTGCCCGTGGTCGGCCAGGACGGACACGACGTCGCCGATCTCCCCCCGCTCCAGCACCGAGCGCAGCGCCACGACGTGCGGCAGGAAGCGCGTCCACATCGCCTCCATGCAGAAGACGCCTGCGGATCGGGCGGCGTCGAGGACCTCGCGGGCCTCCGCCTCGTTCCGCGTGAAGGCCTTCTCCACGAGGACGTGCTTGCCCGCGGCGATCGCCAGCAGGGCGTGGTCCCGGTGCTCCGAGTGCGGCGAGGCGACGTAGACCGCGTCGACCGTGTCGTCCCGCACGAGCTCCTCGTAGCTGCCGTGGGCGGCGGGGACGTCGTGCGCCGTCGCGAACTGCTGGGCCCGGGAGAGGCTCCGCGAGCCGACGGCGGCCACGGTCGAGCGCGTGTGACCCAGGACGGCACGAGCGAAGACGTGCGCGATCCCCCCGGGGCCGAGGATCCCCCAGCGGATCGACGGGGCGGTGCGCGGGTCCTCGGGATACGTCATGCCGCTGAACGTACC
>NZ_CAMPHH010000273.1 GCF_946885855.1 uncultured Actinotalea sp.
CGCCGCCCCGGTACACCGAGGCGAGCCTCATCCGGGCGCTGGAGGAGCGCGGGATCGGCCGGCCGTCGACGTACGCCGCCACGATCTCGGTGATCATGGACCGCGGCTACGTGCTGGGGCGCGGTCAGGCGCTGGTGCCGAGCTGGCTCGCGTTCGCGGTCGTGCGGCTCCTGGAGGAGCACTTCGACCGGCTCGTCGACTACGACTTCACCGCCGCCATGGAGAGCGACCTGGACCAGATCGCCGCCGGCCGCAAGGACCGCGTCGCGTGGCTCACCGAGTTCTACTTCGGTGACGCAGCGCGCGGCGAGAGCGGCGAGGGGCTGCGCCGGCTCGTCGAGGACCTCGGCGACATCGACGCCCGGGACATCAACTCCGTGCCGATCGGCGAGGGCATCACCCTGCGCGTCGGCCGCTACGGTCCCTACCTCGAGGGACCGCCCGGCGAGGGCGAGACGGAGGGCCGCCGCGCGTCGGTGCCCGACGACCTCGCGCCGGACGAGCTGACCGTGGAGAAGGCGAAGGACCTCCTGGAGAATCAGGCCGACGGCGACGTCGTCCTCGGCGAGGACCCGTCGACGGGCACGACGATCGTGGCGCGCAACGGCCGGTACGGCCCGTACGTCACGGAGCTGCTGCCGGAGCCGGAGCTCGACCCGGGGCTCTCGGCCGCGGCCCGCAAGAAGGCGCTCGCCGCCGCCCCCAAGCCGCGGACGGCCTCGCTCTTCCGGTCCATGCAGCTGCAGACGGTCACGCTCGAGGACGCCCTGCGCCTGCTGTCGCTGCCGCGCGTGGTGGGCACGGACCCCGAGAGCGGCGAGCCCATCACCGCGCAGAACGGCCGGTACGGGCCCTACCTCAAGAAGGGCACGGACTCCCGCACGCTGCCCGGCGAGGACGCGATCTTCGACACCACGCTGGAGGAGGCGCTCGCGATCTACGCCCAGCCCAAGCGCGGCCGGGGCGTGACCGCGGCCGCACCGCTGCGGGAGCTGGGCGAGGACCCGGTCTCCGGCAAGCCGGTCGTCGTCAAGGACGGGCGCTTCGGCCCGTACGTCACCGACGGCGAGACGAACGCGACGCTGCGCAAGGACGACGCGGTGGAGACGGTCACGCTCGAGCGCGCCGCCGAGCTGCTCGCCGAGAAGCGCGCCCGCGGGCCGGTCAAGCGGGGACGCGCGACCACGAAGACGACCACCAGGAAGACGACGACGTCCCGCGCCTCGACCAAGAAGTAGGGCCCGCCGCGCAGGGGGAGGCGCGGGACGGCTGCTCCCTCCGGCCCTGGCGCGGGCGCCGTCGCCGTGACGCGTGCCTGAGGTGGGGCTCAGGCGCCTCGGTCCGGCTCAGGCGGAGCGCAGGCGCCGTCGCTCGTGGGTCGGCGCCGGCGCCTCGGGGGCCGACGGGCCGGCGGCCGGTCGCTCGTCGTCGGACTCCCGCGCGTCGTCGGCGCCTCGGTCGTCGGTGGCTCGGCGCGCGTCGGCGACCCGGGGCTCGTCGTCGGTCCGGAAGCCGACGACCTTGTGGCTGCCGTCGCAGTACGGCTTGATCGCGGACGCGCCGCAGCGGCACAGCGCCACCGTCTGCCGACGGCGCGGCGCCGGCTCGCCGTCGGCGAGCAGGATCTCGACGTCGCCGCGGACGAGCAGCGGGCCGTTCGGGCACGCCGTCACGCTGGCCCAGGGGCCGCCGCGGTCCGAGCGGTCCCTGGGGACGCCGTCGCCGCGGGGCCCGGTCGGCCCGGTGCTCTCGGTGCGGGCGGTCCGGGTCGTGGGGCGGCCGGTGTCGTCAGCGTCGTGCCTGCTCAGGTCGGGGGAGCTCACAGCCACCAGTGAACCGGGGCTCCCGCGGGACCGCTCGTCGAGCGGGTGACGACCCGGCGATCCCGGGGGGTGAGCGGGCCGGGCTCTCCCGACCGACGGCGGGACTCCGGCGGGGGCGGTCGTCCGCTCCTGACCTGTGCGTCTGCTTTCGACGCCCGGGTCACTCCGGATGCGGACCGGTTCCGCCGGTGCGAGCCTGACGGCGCCGGTCAGGCCGGGTGTCCGCGTCCCGGGTGCCGGGCCGCGGACGGACCGTCGAGGAGGACCCCCATGCGCTGCCCCACCCCGCGAGGACCGCTCAGCACCGCGCTGCTGGAGGCGTTCGCCGGCCGGCCCGGCCCGGTCCCCGGGCTGGTGGACGAGGCGGAGCGCGCGCTCGCCCGGACCCCGGACGTCGTGGCGGACGACGACGTGCAGCTCGCCCTCCTGGTCCTCTACGAGCTGCACTACCGCGGGGTGGACGGCGTCGACGACGCGTGGGAGTGGCAGCCGGACGTGCTGCGCGCCCGCGGGGTCCTGGAGCAGGCGTTCGAGGCGGCGGTCCGCGAGCGGGTCCCGGTCGAGCCGAGCGACGCCCGGACGGCCGACGAGGTCGCCGAGGAACTCTTCCGGATCACCGGCGACGACGACGGCCCGAGCGTGTCCCGCTACCTCGCCCGCAAGGCGACCGACGAGCAGCTCCACGAGTTCCTCGTCCAGCGGTCGGTGTACCACCTCAAGGAGGCCGACCCGCACAGCTGGGCCCTGCCGCGGCTGACCGGACGGGCCAAGTCCGCGCTCGTCGAGATCCAGGCCGACGAGTACGGCGGCGGTCGCCCCGGGCACATCCACTCCGAGCTCTTCGCCGGGACGATGCGGGCGATGGGCCTGGACGACGCGGACGGCGCGTACGTCGACGTCGTGCCCGGCCTGACGCTGGCGGGGACGAACCTGATGAGCCTGTTCGGCCTGCACCGGCGCCTGCGCGGCGCGATCGTGGGGCACCTCGCGGCGTTCGAGATGACGTCGTCGGTGCCGTGCGGGCAGTACGCGAAGGGCTTCCGGCGCCTCGGGCACGGCGACGACGCCGCGTTCTACTTCGACGAGCACGTCGAGGCCGACGCGGTCCACGAGCAGATCGCGGGGCGGGACCTCGCCGGCGGGCTCGTCGAGGCGGAGCCGCACCTCCTGGCCGACGTGCTCTGGGGCGCTCGCGCGTACCTCGTCGTCGACGGCGCCGCGGGCGCCGCCATGCTCGCGGCGTGGGAGCGCGGGGAGTCCTCGCTGCGCCGCCCCCTCCCGCTCGCCGCCTGACGCAGGCGGCCCGACAGGCACCGTCGGGGACCACATCGGGGAAGGTCCGTGGCGCCATGTGCCACAGACCTTCCCCGATAAGTGGACCAGTCCTGTCAGGAGCCGGGGGGCAGGGCCGCGCGGAGCCGATCGACCGTGTCAGGGTCGGCGGTCCAGCCCCGGGCCCCCGGCGCCGTGACCGACGACGACGCCACGTCCGTCGCGAAGGCCAGGGCCCTCATGACGTCGGCGGCGAGGCGTGGTGCAGAGGCCGCCCGGTCGGCGCCGGCCGCGTCGTGGTGGGTCGCGTCGGCGGGGGCTCGGTCGGCGCGGGCCGCATCGGTGCCGGTCGGGTCGTCGCCCGCCGCCGGTGACGGCGCGCGCGCCGCGGCGCACGCGAGCCAGGCGGCGAGGGCGCCGTGCAGGACGTCGCCCGCGCCGAGGGTGTCGACCGCGCGGACGGGCGGCACCGCCACCTGCGCGTGGCCGCCGGCGTGCCGGACCTCCACCGGGTCGCCGCCGTGGGACTGCGCGACGACCGACGGCCCGAGGTCGCCGACCCGGGCGAGGAGGTCCGCCGGTGCCGCCTCGTCCGGCGCCGCGTCCGCACGGGGCTGCGCCGCGTCCGGGTCCACGAGCGCCGCGTCCGCACGGAACCGTGTCCGGTCCTCGCGGGGCCGCGGGGCGACGTCGTCGGGGAGGCGGAAGTCGGCGGAGAGCACCGCGACGTCCACGTGGCCCAGCAGTGCCTCGAGCCCCGGCTTCCAGGACCCGCCGTCGAGCACGACGACGACGCCCCGGGCCCGGGCCGCCGCCGCGACGGGCACCGCGAGGTCGAGGTGGTGCCCGTCGACGAGCACGGCGGACGCGCCGTCGAGCACATGATCGAGCGGGTCGCCGAGCGCGCCGCCGGCCTGACGGCCGGACGCCGCGGCGCCGTCCTCGGCGGGCACCGCGTCGGTCGCGGTGACAGTGCCGCCGGTCGACGCGCGCGTGGCGTTCACGGACGCGACGGCCCGCTGGCCCGTGCCCGCGGTGACGAGGACGGTCGAGACGGCGGGGGCGTCGTCGGGCCCGGCCAGGTCGTGGACCTCCACCCCGTGCCGGGCGAGGTCCTCGCTCGCGATCCGGCCGACGGCAGCTCCGCCCACGCGGGTGAG
Source organism: uncultured Actinotalea sp. (assembly GCF_946885855.1). The sequence goes on from NZ_CAMPHH010000273.1 coordinate 4,256, forward strand.
CAGACGTGCCGGCACGCCGAGGGCGGTGCACGTCGTGGCGGCGTTCGCAGCCGGCCCGCCGACCTCGACGGCGAGGTCGCGGGCGACGACCTTCTCGTCCGGGCCGGGGACGCGCTCCACGGTCTGCCGCACGTCGAGGGTCGTCAGGCCGCAGGCGAGGACGAGGGGACCGGGCACCCGGCCAGGGTAGGCGTGTCGACGGGCCGGGTGGAGGACGGGCCGAGCCCCTGGGGC